>NZ_JBBMXE010000009.1:0-272423 GCF_037996745.1 Xenorhabdus siamensis | reverse complement strand
TTCACCCGCTTTATCGTTACTTATGTCAGCATTCGCACTTCTGATACCTCCAGCAAACCTCACGGTTCACCTTCAGCGGCTTACAGAACGCTCCCCTACCCAGCAACATTAATATGTCGCTGCCGCAGCTTCGGTGCCTGGTTTAGCCCCGTTACATCTTCCGCGCAGGCCGACTCGACCAGTGAGCTATTACGCTTTCTTTAAATGATGGCTGCTTCTAAGCCAACATCCTGGCTGTCTGAGCCTTCCCACTTCGTTTCCCACTTAACCAGGACTTGGGGACCTTAGCTGGCGGTCTGGGTTGTTTCCCTCTTCACGACGGACGTTAGCACCCGCCGTGTGTCTCCCGTGATAACATTCTCCGGTATTCGCAGTTTGCATCGGGTTGGTAAGTCGGGATGACCCCCTAGCCGAAACAGTGCTCTACCCCCGGAGATGAGTTCACGAGGCGCTACCTAAATAGCTTTCGGGGAGAACAGCTATCTCCCGGTTTGATTGGCCTTTCACCCCCAGCCACAAGTCATCCGCTAATTTTTCAACATTAGTCGGTTCGGTCCTCCAGTTAGTGTTACCCAACCTTCAACCTGCCCATGGCTAGATCACCGGGTTTCGGGTCTATACCCTGCAACTTCGCGCCCCGTTAAGACTCGGTTTCCCTGCGGCTCCCCTAAACGGTTAACCTTGCTACAGAATATAAGTCGCTGACCCATTATACAAAAGGTACGCAGTCACACCCGAAGGTGCTCCCACTGCTTGTACGTACACGGTTTCAGGTTCTCTTTCACTCCCCTCGCCGGGGTTCTTTTCGCCTTTCCCTCACGGTACTGGTTCACTATCGGTCAGTCAGGAGTATTTAGCCTTGGAGGATGGTCCCCCCCTGTTCAGACAGGATACCACGTGTCCCGCCCTACTCGTCGAGCTCACACTGCCAGCGTCTTCGGATACGGGGCTGTCACCCTTTACTGCCGGCCTTTCCAGACCGTTCCCTGACGCTGACACTGCTGATGCTTCTGGGCTCCTCCCCGTTCGCTCGCCGCTACTGGGGGAATCTCGGTTGATTTCTTTTCCTCGGGGTACTGAGATGTTTCAGTTCCCCCGGTTCGCCTCCTGCCCCTATGAATTCAGGTCAGGATAGTGCAACGGATTGCACTGGGTTGCCCCATTCGGGTATCGCCGGTTATTGCGGTTCCTATCACCTTACCGGCGCTTATCGCAGATTAGCACGCCCTTCATCGCCTCTGACTGCCTAGGCATCCACCGTGTACGCTTAGTCGCTTAACCTCACAACCCGAAGAAGTCTTCGGACTGGAGTTTTGAGAGACTCCTCAATAGTTGTCATTTGACATCTACTGAGTGTTTCAAATTTTCAGCTTGTTCCAGATTGTTAAAGAGCTGGTATTGCTAAACCGGCTTTCAAGCCCGCTTAACAATACCGTTGCTGGCGCCGCTTTTCACCCGGCGCCTGAGCAAAGTGGCGTCCCCTAGGGGATTCGAACCCCTGTTACCGCCGTGAAAGGGCGGTGTCCTAGGCCTCTAGACGAAGGGGACTTCAAGTCGCTTCGCAGACGCTGCTCGTCTTACATTCATCAGACAATCTGTGTGAACACTCACAGTTCACCCTCATAGGTTAAGGAGGTGATCCAACCGCAGGTTCCCCTACGGTTACCTTGTTACGACTTCACCCCAGTCATGAATCACAAAGTGGTCAGCGCCCTCCCGCAGGTTAAGCTACCGACTTCTTTTGCCACCCACTCCCATGGTGTGACGGGCGGTGTGTACAAGGCCCGGGAACGTATTCACCGTAGCATGCTGATCTACGATTACTAGCGATTCCGACTTCATGGAGTCGAGTTGCAGACTCCAATCCGGACTACGACAGACTTTATGAGGTCCGCTTGCTCTCGCGAGGTCGCTTCTCTTTGTATCCGCCATTGTAGCACGTGTGTAGCCCTACTCGTCAGGGCCATGATGACTTGACGTCATCCCCACCTTCCTCCGGTTTATCACCGGCAGTCTCCCTTGAGTTCCCACCCTAACGTGCTGGCAACAAAGGATAAGGGTTGCGCTCGTTGCGGGACTTAACCCAACATTTCACAACACGAGCTGACGACAGCCATGCAGCACCTGTCTCAGCGCTCCCGAAGGCACGCCTCTGTCTCCAAAGGCTTCGCTGGATGTCAAGAGTAGGTAAGGTTCTTCGCGTTGCATCGAATTAAACCACATGCTCCACCGCTTGTGCGGGCCCCCGTCAATTCATTTGAGTTTTAATCTTGCGACCGTACTCCCCAGGCGGTCGATTTAACGCGTTAGCTCCGGAAGCCACACCTCAGGGGCACAACCTCCAAATCGACATCGTTTACGGCGTGGACTACCAGGGTATCTAATCCTGTTTGCTCCCCACGCTTTCGCACCTGAGCGTCAGTCTTCGTCCAGGGGGCCGCCTTCGCCACCGGTATTCCTCCACATCTCTACGCATTTCACCGCTACACGTGGAATTCTACCCCCCTCTACGAGACTCTAGCCCACCAGTCTTAGATGCCATTCCCAGGTTAAGCCCGGGGATTTCACATCTAACTTAATGGACCGCCTGCGTGCGCTTTACGCCCAGTAATTCCGATTAACGCTTGCACCCTCCGTATTACCGCGGCTGCTGGCACGGAGTTAGCCGGTGCTTCTTCTGCGGGTAACGTCAATCGCAAAGTGTATTCAACTTCACGCCTTCCTCCCCGCTGAAAGTACTTTACAACCCGAAGGCCTTCTTCATACACGCGGCATGGCTGCATCAGGCTGCCGCCCATTGTGCAATATTCCCCACTGCTGCCTCCCGTAGGAGTCTGGGCCGTGTCTCAGTCCCAGTGTGGCTGGTCATCCTCTCAGACCAGCTAGGGATCGTCGCCTAGGTGAGCCCTTACCCCACCTACTAGCTAATCCCATCTGGGTTCATCCGATGGCGTGAGGCCCGAAGGTCCCCCACTTTGCTCCCCAGAGGTTATGCGGTATTAGCCACCGTTTCCAGTGGTTATCCCCCTCCATCGGGCAGATCCCCAGACATTACTCACCCGTCCGCCGCTCGCCGGCAGGAAAGCACGCTTTCCCCCGCTGCCGCCCGACTTGCATGTGTTAGGCCTGCCGCCAGCGTTCAATCTGAGCCATGATCAAACTCTTCAATTCAAAGTTTGCTGCTCAAAGAATTAAACTGTTAGTTCGTAATGAATTAACTGTTCAGTCACTCTTCAAGACTTAATCTTTTTGCCTTTCGGCTTTCGACGGTGTCTTGCGAGTGCCCACACAGATTGTCTGATTAATTTGTTAAAGAGCATTGGAACCGAACCTCGGTTCCGAGGTTGCGTATCTTACGCTTTCCTCTCAGCGTGTCAAGCCTTTATTTTCGTGGCCTGTCACTCCTGTCATCCCGACTTATTTGTGTGTTTGTCGTGACAACGGATGCGCATTATAGGGAGCATTCGAATTTACGCAAGCGTTTTTTATAATTTCTTTTCCAAGTGAATAAAATTCAAACAAAAGAGTCATTTTTGCCTATTTTTTATCACATTTGGTAGTTCTGCAAAGCTATTAATGACCACATCGGCAGCCTGTTCTGCTTCTGGTGTTACAGGTTTCCCTGTGCGTACAAGCACCTTAATCCCGACATTAGCGGCACTTGCTGCTTGCATATCTTCTATTTTGTCTCCCACCATATAAGAAGCCGCCATATTAATATGCAGTGCTTTTTGCGCATCAAGTAACATACCTGATTGTGGTTTGCGACAATCACAGTTCTTTTTATAGTGTTCATCACTTGCTTCTGGATGATGTGGACAATAGTAGATACCATCAAGATCAATGCCTCGGTCCGCAAGTGACCAATCCATCCATTCTGTTAATTGTAAGAACTGATCCTCTGTGAACATTTCCCGGGCAATTCCCGATTGATTTGTTACTAATACCAATGCATAGCCCATTTTTTTCAATTCCAACATGGCTTCAATCGTGCCGTCAATAAATTGAAAATTATCTATTTCATGGACATACCCATAATCTATGTTGATCGTGCCGTCACGATCTAAAAATACGGCGGGAATACCTTGAGTCACCTGATTGCTCCAAGAATGTACTGAATAGACAGTATCGCATGATTTGTTAGTGAATGAGAATGCAGCATTCAATTTATTCCTAGTTGACTTAGACGTCTAGACGCCTTAA
Source organism: Xenorhabdus siamensis (assembly GCF_037996745.1). Lineage (NCBI taxonomy): Bacteria > Pseudomonadati > Pseudomonadota > Gammaproteobacteria > Enterobacterales > Morganellaceae > Xenorhabdus > Xenorhabdus siamensis. Next base: position 268,220 of record NZ_JBBMXE010000009.1, on the reverse strand, counting down.
CATCCACTTTAATTCATGACTTGTTGCAAATGCTTTCAAGTTACTCACTTTTATATCTCTAAGAAAAACATAAAAATGATAAGACTGACTCAGATAAATAAAGTATTTCAACAAGGAACGCGCAGTATAAAAGCACTTTCTGATATCAATCTGCATGTCCCACAAGGGCAAATTTATGGTGTGATTGGTTCCTCTGGAGCCGGAAAGAGCACTTTGATTCGCTGTGTGAATATGCTTGAACGCCCTACTTCCGGTCAGGTACTCGTTGATGGGCAGGATTTATCTTCTCTTTCAGAACGTGAACTGACTCGTGCCCGTCGTCATATTGGAATGATTTTTCAGCATTTTAATCTGCTGTCATCCAGAACAGTATTTGACAATGTGGCACTACCTTTAGAATTGAACAACACGCCAAAAGCAGAAATAAAAACGAAAGTTGATGAATTACTGGAATTAGTCGGTCTTTCTGAGAAACGTGATGCTTATCCTGCCAACTTATCTGGTGGTCAGAAGCAGCGCGTCGCCATCGCCCGAGCTCTGGCAAACTCACCAAAAGTACTTTTATGTGATGAAGCTACCAGTGCACTAGATCCAGCAACAACGCGCTCTATTCTGGAATTATTGAAAGATATTAATCGTCGTTTAGGATTAACTATTTTGTTGATTACCCATGAAATGGATGTCGTTAAACGCATTTGCGACCAAGTTGCCGTCATTAGCGGTGGGCAGTTGATTGAACAAGATGTGGTTAGCGAAATATTTTCTCATCCTAAGACGCCTGTCGCTCAAGAGTTTATCAAGTCCACACTACATTTGGATATTCCTGAGGACTATCAGCAAAAATTACAATCTGAATCAACCCCGGATAGCTGCCCATTATTGAAACTAGAATTTACGGGTAAATCTGTTGATGCTCCACTAATTTCCATGGCAGTACGCCGTTTTAATATCGATATCAGTATATTGAGCTCTCAAATGGACTATGCCGGTGGTGTTAAATTTGGCGTTATGCTGGCTGAATTGGATGGCGAAAATAGCAGTATTGAATCAACAATTACGTTCTTAAAAGAGCATCATGTGAAAGTAGAGGTTCTCGGTTATGTCTGAAGGAATGATTTTATTATTGGCTAAAGGAGTCTGGGAAACTCTGGTGATGACTTTTGTTTCCGGTTTTTTTGGTTTTGTGATTGGCTTACCTGCCGGTGTGCTTTTGTATGTTACTCGTCCTGGGCAGATCATAGAAAATGGTACTTTGTACCGCACGCTTTCTGCACTGGTAAACATAACGCGTTCAGTTCCATTTATTATTTTGTTAGTGTGGATGATCCCTTTTACTCGGCTGATTGTGGGAACTTCAATCGGGTTACAGGCAGCGATTGTTCCTTTAACTGTTGGTGCGGCACCTTTTATTGCTCGTATGGTAGAAAATGCATTATTAGAAATTCCATCCGGGTTAATCGAAGCAGCACGAGCAATGGGCGCAACGCCATTCCAGATTGTCAAAAAGATTCTGCTACCAGAAGCATTACCTGGTTTGATCAATGCAGCCACAATTACCTTAATTACATTGGTTGGGTACTCTGCTATGGGTGGCGCTGTTGGTGCTGGAGGATTGGGGCAGATTGGTTATCAATATGGTTATATTGGCTACAATGCAACCGTGATGAACATCGTATTAGCATTATTAGTTGTCTTAGTATTCTTAATCCAATTAGGTGGCGACCGTTTAGTTAAGGCCGTAAATCGTAAATAATTCAACAATTGTGCTGATTAACGGCACCTATACCCGATAGTTTTCAGATAGCAGTAAACAAAACTGCAACTTAAAATCTAAAAGGTATATTACCGGGCTTACATCCAAAAGCCTCATTATAGTAGTACGCAATAACTTGATAAGACAGGTTATAAATCAGTATTCGATAGGGGTAAAAATATGTCAGTGAAATTGAAATCCATTGCTGTAATCGGGACATTATTGGGAACACTCGCACTTGCAGGTTGCGGTCAAGAACAGAGAGACCCAAACCACATTAAAGTGGGGGTCATTGCAGGGCCTGAATTACAAGTTGCTGAAGTTGCAAAACAAGTAGCGAAAGAGAAATATGGCCTTGATGTTGAACTGACAACATTCAATGACTATGTTCTGCCGAATGAATCACTGAGCAAGGGAGACATTGACGTCAATGTTTTCCAGCACAAGCCTTACTTAGACCAGCAAACAAAAGAGCGTAACTATAAACTGGCCATTGTTGGTAATTCTTTTATCTATCCAATGGCAGCTTACTCTAAAAAGATCAAATCACTGGATGAACTACAGAATGGTTCTCAGATTGCTATACCAAACGATCCAACCAACCAGGGGCGTGCTCTGCTGTTATTACAAAAACAAGGTCTAATCAAATTGAAAGATGGTGTCGGCCTGCTGCCAACTGTTCTGAATATTACCAGTAATCCTAAGCAGTTGGATATTGTTCAACTGGAAGCACCACAATTACCACGTTCACTGGATGACCAGAAGATAGCTTTGGCGCTTATCAATAATACCTACGCAGGACAAATTGGTTTAACACCAGAGCAAGATGGGATCTTTGTTGAAGATAAAAATTCACCTTACGTAAATATCATCGTCAGTCGTGAAGATAATAAAGATGCTGAAAATGTTCAAAAATTTGTGAAAGCTTATCAATCACCTGAAGTCGATCAGGAAGCTCAAAAAGTTTTCAAAGGTGGCGCAATAAAAGGTTGGTAACCTTTCATATTTAAGCAATCAAGATTAAAATTCTGGGGCGGATATTTTTATCCGCCCATTTTTATTGGAGAAAGGAGAGCTTTTTATCATCGTTTCACCAATATTCAATCATCCCACATACTGATTCAATCAGAATAAGGATTCATCTCAATGCGTATGTTACCTGTCTGTTTCTTGGTGCTTTTTATGGTTGGGTGTACTTCCCTGCCAACTCAGTTTGATAAAACTGATAAGCCAGATTCAGAGACGGAAAACTATTCAATCAGAAAAAACCAGAGTGCAACTTATGTTCGGTTATATACAAAACCAGACGAACTATTAGGCTCGCCATTTAAAGATCTCGGTATCGTTGCGGGGGAATCCTGCCGAAATACACTACAAGATCCTCCAGCAAGTATTGCTGTTGCACGACAGAAGATGCTGGCAAAAGCCTCTAGCCTGAATGCCAATGCCGTTCTACTGCATCAATGTGCAATCCTGTCTGATCAGGGGTGCTATCAAATTGCTATCTGTGAAGGCTCAGCGCTGAAAACCACTAATTAGACATTATCACGTTATTTATTAATAAAAGTATCCGGTACTGAAAAGGCTTATGGCAGATTTTCATTTTACTCAAATAGGAACGATTCACTCTCCTTACAAAGAGAAGTTTGCCATTCCCCGTCAGCCGGGTTTGGTAGAAGATGGCACAGGTCAACTCGAATTGCTCGCTCCTTATAATCAGGCAGATGCTGTGCGTGGTTTGGAACAATTCAGCCATCTCTGGATTGTTTTCATTTTTCACCAAACGATGAACGGCGGCTGGAACCCGTTGGTTCGTCCTCCCCGCTTAGGTGGCAATGCTAAAATGGGCGTATTTGCTACCCGCTCAACCTTCCGCCCCAATCCGATCGGTATGTCTTTAGTTGAGTTGAAAAGCATTGATTGTCAAAACAATCGTGTACTGCTGCAACTGGGTAGCCTGGATTTAGTGGATGGAACTCCCGTGCTCGATATCAAACCCTATCTACCTTTTGCTGAATCACGCCCTGATGCCAAAGCAGGATTTGCTCAGGATGTACCAGATGCAGATATGGATGTTTGTTTTTCGCCAACCGCAGAACATCAACTTTTATGTCACCAGGCAAGTTATCCTCATTTACGACGTTTTATCAGCCAAGTTTTGGCTCAAGACCCGCGTCCTGCCTACCGTAAGAAAGAGCAGGAAAAGCGAGTATATGCAGCTCATATACTGGATTTCAACGTGCGCTGCTGGTTAACGACACCATAACGGAAGTGGTTTCTATCGAACCGCGCTAAAACTCCTTTTGACATCGCAAACTCACTGGTAGACTAGCGGCTTACTTTATTTTCTGGGCTGGGTGGTCCTATCTTATTTCGCCATCCAGAAGCAACTTGCTATCCAATGGAAACTTACTATGCGTACTAGCCAATATCTGCTCTCTACTTTAAAAGAGACGCCTGCTGATGCAGAAGTAGTCAGTCATAAGCTGATGCTTCGTGCCGGAATGATCCGTAAACTCGCTTCTGGTCTTTACAACTGGATGCCGACCGGTGTCCGCGTGTTGAGAAAAGTTGAAAACATTGTTCGTGAAGAGATGAATAATGCTGGAGCAGTTGAAGTTTCCATGCCGGTAGTTCAGCCAGCAGATTTGTGGCAGGAAAGTGGCCGTTGGGTACAATATGGCCCGGAATTACTACGCTTGGAAGATCGCGGCGCCCGTCCTTTTGTTCTGGGACCAACCCATGAAGAAGTCATTACTGATCTAATCCGGAACGAAGTAACTTCCTATAAGCAACTTCCATTAAATCTGTTCCAGATCCAGACCAAATTCCGTGATGAAGTTCGTCCGCGCTTTGGCGTAATGCGTTCACGGGAATTCATCATGAAAGATGCTTACTCTTTCCACACCAACCAAGAGTCTCTGCAAGAAACTTATGACAAAATGTATGATGCCTACAGCAAGATCTTTACCCGCATCGGGCTGGATTTCCGCGCAGTTCAGGCAGACACGGGTTCTATCGGTGGTAATGCTTCCCATGAGTTTCAGGTTTTAGCAGCCAGTGGTGAAGACGATATCGTTTTCTCTACAGAATCTAACTATGCAGCGAATATCGAACTGGCTGAAGCGGTCATGCCATCTCAGGAACGTTCAGCGCCAACAGAAGATATGCGTCTGGTGGATACACCAAATGCAAAAACCATTGCCGAGTTAGTAGAACAATTCAATCTGCCGATTGAGAAGACGGTCAAAACACTACTCGTCCATGCCACAGAAGAAAGTGGACGCAAACTGGTGGCATTACTGGTTCGTGGTGATCATGAATTAAATGAGATCAAGGCAGGAAAACTGCCATTGGTGGCCAGCCCACTCGTGTTCGCTACCGAGGAAGAAATTCGTGCTATCGTCAACGCTGGCCCTGGCTCTTTAGGCCCGGTGAATCTGCCTATCCCTGTTATCATTGACCGCAGTGTATCCGTTATGAGCGACTTCGGTGCAGGTGCCAACATTGATGATAAACACTATTTTGGCATTAACTGGGAGCGTGACCTGCCTCTGCCAGAAATCGCAGATATTCGTAACGTGGTTGACGGTGATACCAGCCCCGATGGTCAAGGGACATTACAAATCAAACGTGGTATTGAAGTTGGTCATATCTTCCAACTCGGCACAAAATACTCGGATGCCCTGAAAGCAACCGTACAGAACGAAGATGGTCATAACCAAGTTGTTACAATGGGATGTTACGGTATTGGTGTGACCCGTATTGTCGCGGCTGCCATTGAGCAGAATCACGATGATCGCGGTATTATTTGGCCAGATGCAATTGCACCATTCCAGGTAGCAATTTTGCCAATGAACATGCACAAATCCTATCGTGTCAAAGAAGTTGCCGAAAAACTGTATGCTGACTTACGTGCCAGCGGTATTGATGTGATTTTCGATGACCGTAAAGAGCGGCCAGGCGTGATGTTTGCAGATATGGAACTGATTGGTGTGCCACATACTCTGGTTATCGGTGATCGCAATCTCGATAATGACGAAATCGAATATAAATACCGCCGCAATGGTGACAAACAGATGCTGAAACTGGAAAACGTGGTTGAATACCTGAAAAGTAACATTAAACCATCTTAATTCTGATTAAGCATCCAGCCTGCCTTCAGGCAGAATCAGTAACAAAAAACCTGCGTACTCAATGCGCAGGTTTTTTATATGTGACAGAAGAGATCACTTCTTACTTTTTAGTCTGGCAAGAAGAGGATTTATCAAAACGGATTTTACCTGTCTGAATTAATGCATTATCAAATAATCCATCTTCCATTGAAGGACGAAGCGTATAATATCCTTCCACTTCCACATAAACAGGCTTTTCACCTTCCACGCCCGTTGCGCTGTAACCTCGTTCCAGTTCGATATTTTCCGATGCATCATAAAACTTTCCGCTGTGGCATTCGATAAAAGTAGCACTGTCAGCAAAATAGCGATATTCACCTGCCAGTTTCTTCGGAGTCACCTTTGCCAGCTTATAATTTAATTCTGACTGGATCGGTTCGCCTTTGATATCCAGCATAACCAGATCCTCTCCTGTCATCTGGTAATAGGCTTTTTCACCCTCATCACTGGTTAAATTTATCTTTTTACCATTGACGACCCAATGCCCTGTTTCAAAAAAGGGTTTTTCTTGTCCTGATCCCAAATAAGTTTGTCCCAGAATATATGTGCCGTCATTTGAAAGCTGTAAGGTAGTCTCAATACCGGCACAATCGGCGCAAGGTATCACACCGTTAAACACTTTCTCATTGATTCGAAACTGATTCTGAGGTGTCGAATCATTCTGATGAGTAGGATTATTCTGACACCCAATCACTGTAAGCACTCCTGACGCTACAAGAGCAAGTAATATATTTTTATTCATCACCATTCCCATTCAATAAACCTAGCAGATATACCATCTTTATAACATCAGTCTGGTATAAGATATGAAGTTTTCTTAATCAGGTTGACATTACTTTACCGTATCTCAAAATTCACAGTGAAAAGCCAAGTAATAATGGCGTAATTTTGTTGCGTAATGGTAGAGTAAGGATTTAACCTACTGACTTTTTCAATGTAACTCAACAGACTTATCCAGTAATCAAGGAAAAGTTACTATGCTATAGTCGAAGGTAGCATTTTTGCATTTGAGTTTAGTCAATCACGGGCGGCACGATAACCGCCACTAACATAGTGGTGAGCAAATATGTCTATAGATACTGAATATCAACCAATTAACTGTGATGATTACGATAGCCTTGAGCTAGCTTGCCAAAACCAGCTTCACTTACACATCCAGCTACGGGATGGTGAAATATTTGAGGGAAAAGCTAATAAATTGATTTTGAGAAAAAAAGTCGAATATATTCTCGTAGAATCAAATGAAGAAACCCGTGAATTAAGATTAGATCACATTATCAGTTTCAGTAATCCAAAAATTGGAACAATTGTTATTGAACATTCTTCATTATAAGTAGCGCGTAGAACACGTTTACTACACAACAAAGGCTGACTACATAACAAAAAGTCCTCGCACTAAGTGAGGACTTTTATCGTTGAAAAAGTAAATTCCCTTATGTAAATCAAACATAAAAAATTTCTCTTGCCATTTTTCATGGTATTCGCAAGCTCCAACATAACCTAATTATAAAACGAATCATTCAATAGTATCCCAGGAACCTTTTCCTTTTCATAATCACTGGAATAACATAACCCCCAATATTTCCCCCACCCAAGCGTGCCTAACGCATCTCCCTTTCCGTTAAATATCCGATCAGTGCTATTTAAATGGACAGTAATGTATGTTTTAAGTATAAGGCTAGAAATACTAAAAGTTGCTTATAAAGATTATTTGATTCAATCAGAACAAACGCGTGACATATTTCATCAATCTTATTTTGTTCCAACTTATCTTTTATTGCTGTAGAAAACACCTGTAAAATTTACAACTTAATTTCATTCTCATTAATTTCAACACTCATAACAACAACCTTAATAAAAATAAAAAGCCAAATAAATCATATAATTATTTTCATGGCAGAGTTATATATAAAATATTTCTCCCAAAAAATTGGGACATCATCTTATTACCCGATATTCTTTATTATTCACTCATCTGAGAGTAAATTGGGTTAAATTTGTAGTAAGATTTATTTTTATAATAAATAACTCCACAAGATCAAAATTATTTGAATTTATAATTGACCATATCTCTTAAAAATTATCCTATACTTTAAAATTTAGTACACACTCGTATAATTTCAACAAGAGATTACATTATTCCTAATGTAATCTCCTAAAACCGCAATTCAGACTTCTACCGATGAGTAACTAAGTACGAGGTAAGTTAGTACGAGGTAAAATTTTCTGCCACTGAACTGAAAAACCCATATCTTCAGCCAAAGGTTGCCCCTCTTTCGTCACAAAAACCCCCAATGCTGCAATGAGCTTATCATCGTAGTAGAGCAATGGCGTTCTTTCCCTGAGCCAAGGTGCCACACCGAGCTCCTGCCATAACTTTTTACTATGGCGGGAATGCTGCCGCCCCACGATACTGATATTTCCCTGAACCCCAAAGCGGATTGTAACCCGCTCGTTATTCTTAGGTGCTCTGATGTTAACCGTATCTCCTTTACTCTTCCCATTTTCGGAAAGGAAAAGTGTTCCCAGACCATCTGGTAATGGCAATTCCTGTTCTGTATTCCATTCGATAACCATACCAGCAAGTGATTGATATTGAGAAACTAGCCATAACTGTTGTCGATAACGACGGATATCAAACTGCCCTAACCTGAAACAAGGTTCTGCATCCTGTCGGGAAAGTGCGACTTCTGACCAGATCCGTTGAAGCTGTTCACGAGCAGGCATTTTCACTCCATGCCGATTGAGCCACCGACGTAGTAATGCGTTACGTTTAGCCACAGAATATGTTTCCAAAGGGGGAATGGCTATCGCTCCCTCTGGAGTTATCAGCGAATTTAATAAATCATCAAGCAATTCATCCAGCAATTGTTCTTGCCCGCCACACAAACTTGCACTACGGGAAACCGCTTGTGAAAAGTGTGGCCAACGCTGGTTGAGCAATGGCATGATATTCAAACGCAAGAAATTGCGATCATACCGATCATCCTGATTACTATCATCTTCAACCCATTTCAGCCCTTGTTCTTGCGCATAGTTCTCTAAGTCTGCACGGCTGACATTCAGTAATGGGCGCATGAGCGTTGTCCCAGCAAATGACATAGAGGATGGCATGGAAGATAAGCCAGCCGGTCCACTTCCCCGTTTTAACGCCAACAAAAATGTTTCAGCCTGATCATCAAGGTGTTGTGCCGTTACCAGAATCTCACCCTGTTGCAATTTATGCCGAAAAACCTGATAGCGGGCATCACGAGCCGCAGCTTCCACGCCTTTTTTTCGGCTATCCAGGCTCACTCTTTCGGCATGGAAATCAACCTGCCAGTCAGCACATATCTGGCGACAATGAGCAACCCACCCATCCGCTTTTTCGTTTAAGCCATGATGGATGTGGATCGCCCTTAATGTGATAGGATTCTCTTTATCACAGCCCGCTTGTGAAGATTGCTGGCGCAGACGAACCAGCAAATGCAGCAACACGGTAGAATCCAGTCCACCACTAAACCCAACCAAAATTTTTTTATGTGTCCCTATCTGATCCGTCAATGCAATCATCAGAGGCTCATGTGTACTATTCATTGTGGATAAAACTCTTTTTTTAATTCGGAATATCAATCCTTAATCAAATCATCCGACAATTTATTTTTCGTCGAAGTTTCATTCTTTGCACTGATACAAAGTACCCCGGATAGAATAACAAGCCCTAATCCAACCACATAGGCTGGAACGAATTCATCACCAAAAAATGAAATCAACCACATCATCGACAATATTGGTGATAAAAATAGGATCGAGGCAATTTTCGGTGAGTCAGGGCTGCTCATGGCCTTGAACCAGATAATATAGGAGATCCCATTCAATAAGATGCCATTTAGCAGTGTTGGCATCAGTGAATCTCCCACAGGCCATTGGAATCTGCTAAATGCGAATAAAAATACGAGAGATACTATAGTTGAGTTAGCGAAAACCCAAAACGTACTAATATAAGGATCAATAGCAAAGTATTTTGATAAAACAGACAGTAACGCAAAACAGAACGCTCCGCTAAATACCAGTAATAGGGCCTGTGGGTGTTGAACAGAAATTTGAGTGATATTACCTTGAGTAAAGGTGATGATAACTGCGATGAAACCCATTGTCATACCTATCATCTGCTTAATAGATAATTTCTCTTTGAACAGAAGAAATGACAGTCCAATTATCATCAACGGCCAGCTATATTGAATGACCAAAACAGCAACACCATTTTCGATGGAATAACCATAGTAAAGCAGTAAATAAAAGAAACAGTCCAAAGCCCCTAATATGAGGACCTTAATCATTACAGGAAAAGGAATAAATAAAAGTTGCTTCCAGTTTCTCCCCATCATAACCGCAACCAGAAAGACAGCCAAAACAGACAATACATTTGACCAGAATAAAAATTGGAAATGATCCATCTCTTTCTGACCAAAACGCGATATAGATGGAATAAAACTCCAGATGAATACACAGGAAAACGCATAAATAATATATTTATATTTGGCCATCGAAAATCCAACTTATTATTTTTAATTACCCTGTAAATGAGATAATTTATCTCAACATGTGATAAGAATGATAATATCATTCAATATAGTTTCTGCTGTTTTTTTTACCATACTCAATAAAACAGGTGGAAATAATGAAGAATAATCACCCTCCAATACTTCCACCTGTAGAAGACACCTATAAAAGAATTACCTGCAAAAAGGTATATAAAATTATACTCAATCAGGTTATCAGCAATAGCCGTATTGCATTAAACGTTCATAACGACGGTTCACTAATTCTTCACTGCTGAGCTCACTCAATTCAGTAAGATCAGCCAGTAATTGTACTTTCAGCGTATCTGCTATTACTTCGTAGTTACGATGTGCACCACCTAATGGCTCCGGGATCACTGAATCAATCAGTTTCAGCTCTTTCAGGCGAGGAGCTGTATTTCCCATCGCTTCCGCTGCCAAAGGGGCTTTATCAGCACTTTTCCATAAAATGGAAGCACAACCTTCCGGCGAGATGGTGGAAAACGTACTGTATTGCAACATGTTCACTTTATCACCAACACTCAGTGCCAATGCACCACCGGAGCCACCTTCACCGATAATCGTACAGATAACAGGCACAGACAAACGGGACATTTCACGCAGGTTACGAGCGATAGCTTCTGACTGCCCACGCTCTTCTGCTCCCACCCCCGGATACGCGCCCGGAGTATCAATAAACGTGATGATTGGCAATTTGAAACGCTCTGCCATTTCCATCAATCGCAGAGCCTTGCGATACCCTTCTGGCGATGGCATACCAAAGTTACGACGGATCTTTTCTTTTGTCTCACGGCCCTTTTGATGCCCAATCACCATCACCGGACGACCGTTAATACGCGCTAATCCACCGACTATCGCTTTGTCATCTGCATAAGCACGATCACCCGCCAATTCTTCAAAATCAGTAAAAATGCGCTGAATATAATCCAGTGTATAGGGACGAAGAGGATGACGTGAAAGTTGGGAAATCTGCCATGCTCCCAGATCAGAGAAAATTTTGCGGGTCAGCTCTACGCTTTTTTCCCGCAGACGCTGGACTTCTTCATCCAGATTGATATCTAGCTTTTCGTCTTGACGGCTAACTGCGGTGAGCGAATCGATTTTCGCTTCCAGCTCGGCAATCGGCTGTTCAAAATCCAGAAAATTCAGAATCATAACGTTCCTATTTTAGTCAAATTCTAATTCTACCTGCTCGCTACCCAGCAGAGTTCGTAAATCTGTCAAAAGGGTATCCGTTGGAGTTACCCGCCATGTTGCCCCAAATCGTAAACGGGCACGGGCATCCACCCGCTGGTAATAAAGATGAACCGGTATCGTACCTGAACGGTGTGGCTCCAATGTTCCACGGAGGCGGTTCAATAATTGTTCATCAATTTGCCTGTCTGACAACGAGATAGCAAGCCCACGTGCAAATTTTTCACGGGCCTCACTGATATCCATTAATTCCCGGGCTGTCATTTTAAGCCCACCACTGAAGTCATCAAAGCTGACTTGTCCGGTTGTGATTAAAATTTTGTCCTTCTCCAGCAAGTGCTGATATCTTTCCAAGGCATCAGAAAACAACATGACTTCCAGCCGCCCTGAGCGATCATCCAATGTGCAGATACCGATACGATTACCCCGTTTGGTCGTTACAATTTTGGATGCCAGCACCAAACCTACCACCGTTGTAACTTGCCCACGAGGTGTTGGATTCACATCTTTTAGACGTAATCCATTTGTATATCGTTCAATTTCTTTTAAATAACCGGTGATCGGATGACCGGTCAAATATAGCCCCAGAGTCTCCCGTTCACCATCCAACACCACTTGATCCGGCCATTTTGGCGTACTGGCATATGAACTCTCAACCTGTTCAGGTTCTTCTGCCAGCACGCCAAACATATCCGTTTGCCCAATGGCTTCGGCCTTGGCATGTTGATCCGCTGCTTTCAGAGCATCTTCCAATGAGGACATTAAGGCTGCACGGTGTGGCCCTAGCCTATCGAATGCCCCTGACATAATCAGTTTTTCCATCACCCGGCGGTTCAGTTTTTTGATATCAACACGGGCACACAGTTCAAACAGTTCTTTAAAATGTCCACCTTTCTGACGAGATTCAATAATGGCTTCAATCGGTCCTTCACCAACACCTTTGATCGCGCCAATGCCATAAACAATTTCGCCTTCATCATTGACGTGAAAATGGTATAAGCCGCTGTTAATATCAGGAGGCAGAACTTTCAGACCCATACGCCAGCATTCATCCACCAAGCCAACGACTTTCTCTGTATTATCCATATCAGCTGTCATTACAGCAGCCATAAATTCTGCCGGATAATGGGCTTTTAACCATAATGTCTGATAAGAAACCAACGCATAGGCAGCAGAGTGAGATTTGTTGAAGCCATAACCTGCAAATTTCTCCACTAAGTCGAAGATTCTCATTGCAAGTTCGCCATTTATCCCCTGTTTTACCGCGCCATCTTCAAAGACTGAGCGCTGTTTAGCCATTTCCTCCGGTTTTTTCTTACCCATCGCACGGCGTAGCATATCTGCCCCACCGAGGGTATAACCTGCCAATACCTGAGCAATCTGCATCACCTGTTCCTGATACAAGATGATGCCATAGGTTGGCTCCAATACAGGCTTTAAGGACTCATGTTGCCATTCAACATCTGGATAAGAAATTTCTTCCCGCCCATGTTTACGGTCAATAAAGTTATCCACCATGCCTGATTGCAGTGGCCCTGGACGGAACAGTGCTACCAGAGCGATCATGTCTTCAAAACAGTCTGGGCGCAGACGCTTGATCAAATCTTTCATGCCACGGGATTCAAGCTGGAACACAGCCGTTGTTTCAGAACGTTGCAGCATGTCAAAACTTTTCTGGTCATCCAGTGGAATTGCGGCAATATCAATTGGTTCCAGATTTTTCTTGGCGCGACGTGCATTTACCATCTCAAGTGCCCAGTTGATGATGGTTAATGTTCTCAGTCCGAGGAAGTCAAACTTCACCAATCCGGCATATTCCACGTCATTTTTATCAAACTGGGTAACCGGGTTCTGACCCTCTGGATCGCAGTAAATAGGAGCAAAATCAGTGATTTTAGTCGGCGCAATAACTACCCCGCCCGCATGTTTACCTGCGTTACGAGTGACCCCTTCCAATTTACGCGCCATGTCAATCAGCGCTTTGACTTCTTCATCCGCTTCGTAAATTTCAGGTAACTGAGGCTCTGCTACAAATGCCTTTTCCAGCGTCATTCCCGGATCAGGAGGAACCAGCTTTGATATGCGATCAACAAAGCCATAGGGATGCCCAAGTACTCGTCCAACATCACGAATTACCGCTTTTGCCGCCATCGTACCAAAAGTGATGATCTGTGACACTGCATCCCGCCCGTACATATCAGCAACGTGTTCAATAACCTGATCGCGTTTTTCCATGCAGAAATCGACGTCAAAGTCAGGCATGGAAATACGCTCTGGGTTAAGGAAACGTTCGAACAGTAAGTCAAATTCAAGCGGATCGAGATCAGTAATTTTCAAGGCATAAGCGACAAGAGAACCCGCACCAGAACCACGCCCCGGCCCTACTGGTACACCGTTATCTTTCGACCACTGGATAAATTCCATCACGATCAGGAAATAGCCCGGAAAGCCCATCTGGTTGATCACTTTCAACTCAATATCCAGACGCTCATCATATTCTGGGCGCTTTTCTGCCCTGATTACCGGATCAGGATAAAGGAATGCTAAACGCTGCTCTAAACCCTGTTTTGATTTTTCAATCAGATAGTCTTCCGTGCTCATTCCCCCTGTCGGGAACTTTGGCAAGAAATATTCACCAAGACGGATCGTAACATTACAGCGTTTCGCAATTTCTACGCTATTTACTAATGCTTCAGGGATGTCAGAAAAAAGCTCACACATCTCCTGCTCACTACGCAGATATTGCTGGGGACTGTAATTTTTCGGACGCTTGGGATCAGAGAGCGTATAGCCGTCATGAATGGCAACTCGAATTTCATGAGCATCAAAATCTTCACTTTCCAGAAAACAGACATCATTAGTTGCTACAATCGGCAGATTTTTTTCTGCTGCTAATTCAACAGCAGCATGAAGATAAGTCTCTTCATCCTGACGTCCAGTGCGGATGAGTTCCAGATAGTAGCAATCTGGAAAGTGTTCCTGATAAAAATCAAGGCATTGCTCAACTAATACATGGTTGCCACGCAGCAAAAACTTGCCGACATCGCCCATACGTCCGCCAGACAACAATATTAGTCCCGCTTTATGTTTTACCAGCCACTCTTGTTTGATGGTTGGGCCAATTGCGCCATAACCTTTCTGATAGGCTTTGGAAATCAGTAAGGTCAGATTCTGATAACCTTCATTATTACGGGCCAAAATGGTCAGATGGGCATATTCATCGCCCAATTGATCACTTTCCATGTAGAAATCAGCCCCAATAATGGGTTTAATACCTGCACTATGAGCACTGCCATAGAATTTCACCAGGCCACACAGATTAGTAAAATCCGTGATTGCAAGTGCAGGCATACCAAGTTCAGCCACTTTTTTTACCAGTGGTCCTGTTTTGGCTAAGCCATCAATCATTGAATAATCGCTGTGAACACGTAAGTGCACAAAACGTGGTTCTGTCATAGTCTGCCCAGATACTTATTCCAGATTTTATCCAAGAGCCAGCGCACGTTTGACTGGCGCAAAACTTCTACGATGGTGTTCGGTCGCCCCCAACAGAGACAGTTTTTCCAAATGCAGAGCGGTAGGATAACCTTTGTGTTTCGCAAAACCGTACTCAGGGAACTGTTTATCCAGTTCGGTCATTTCCCTATCTCGTGTTACTTTTGCCAAAATAGAAGCGGCACTGATTTCCGCTACCAGACTATCCCCTTTGACTACCGACTGTGCTGACATCGACAATGCAGGGCAACGATTTCCATCAATCAAAACATAATCAGGCTGAATAGCCAGACCTGCAACAGCCCGCTGCATAGCAAGCATTGTGGCATGAAGGATATTGAGCTGGTCAATTTCTTCTGGCTCAGCGCGTCCAAGGCTCCAACATAACGCTTTTTCTTTGATTTCCAGATAAAGCGCTTCACGACGTTTTTCTGTCAGTTTTTTTGAATCCATCAAGCCTGCTATGGGGTTAGCAGGATCAAGAATAACTGCCGCAGTAACCACTGCACCTACCAGCGGGCCACGCCCAACTTCATCAACACCGGCAATCAAATTCGCCTGAGGATAAACAAAATTCATTATCTTCTCGCTAACTCCAGTACCGCCTGTGCCGCCTGCTCATCAGCATCACAACGAATACTTTCATGCAAATGCAGGAAGGTCTGCTTCAACGCTTCCACCTCAGCACCACCACGCAAGAGTGGCAGCAATGCCTCTGACAGCGCTTTGGGCTCGCATTCATCCTGTAGTAACTCTTTGACTAACTCTTCACCTGCCAACAAATTAGGCAGGGAAACATAGGGTGTTTTCACCAAGCGCTTTGCCAACCAGAATGTAAAAGGTTTCATTCTATAGCCCACTACCATTGGGCATTTAGCCAGCATACATTCCAGTGCTGCTGTACCGGATGCCAGTAAGGTCGCATCGCTGGCAATCATCGCTTCGCGGGCTTTACCATCTAATAAATGAATGGATAACTCCGGTGCAATTTCATCTTTTATACGCTGGAATTGCTCACGCCGTTTAGCATTTACCAATGGAACCAATACATGCAAATCAGGCAAATCCTTCCTTAGCAATTGTACAGTTCTGAGAAAATCAGCACTCAGCATTTCTACTTCGGCATGGCGGCTACCCGGCAAAAGCGCCAGGCAATGAGCATCTAACGGGATATCTAACGTTTCCCTGGCGGCAGTTTTATCGGTTTGCAGCGGCATTGCATCTGCCATTGTATGCCCAATAAACCGGCATGGAACATTAAATCGATCATAGAACGCTTTTTCAAACGGCAAAAATGCCAGTACCAGATCTGTCGCACGACCGATTTTGAACACCCGTTTCTGACGCCATGCCCATACCGATGGGCTGACGTAATGGATAGTTCTAATCCCTTGCTGTTTCAGCCAACCTTCCAAGGTGATATTGAAATCAGGAGCATCAATACCAATAAAGACATCTGGTTTCAACTCAGTAAAACGCGTCGTTAAATCTTTACGAATTTCCAACAAACGGGATAAACGCCCCAAAACCTCAACGATCCCCATGACCGCCAGTTCTTCCATCTCATACCAGACTTCACAACCTTCGGCTTGCATAAGAGGACCTGCGACCCCCACAAAACGGGCATCAGGGATTTTGGCTTTCAATGCACGGATCAGTCCCGCACCAAGGATATCACCGGATGTTTCTCCGGCGACTAAACCAATTATCAGTGGACGTTGATTATTGGCAGAAGAAAAGGTAGTCAAAGGAGTGTCCTTCATCTACTTAACGAATGATGCCACGGCTGGATTTTGCTGAACTCGCCAGAAAATCACTGAATACTTTCACATGTGGGTTGTTTGCAGCCTGGATTTCAATCTCTTTTCTGGCTTCTTCCAAGGTTTTTCCACTGCGATAAAGTTCCTTATACGCATTACGGATAGCATGCAGCGATTCTTTATCAAATCCACGACGTTTCAGACCTTCAATATTCAAACCGAAAGGCGTGGCATGATTACCCTGTGCAATAACATAAGGAGGCACGTCCTGAGCAACGCCAGAACAACCACCCACCATAACATGGGAACCAATCTGACAAAATTGATGAACTGCCGTCATTCCACCGATAATCACGTAATCACCAAGAATAACATGCCCCCCCAACGTACCGTTATTAGCGATGATACAACGATCACCGACAATACAGTCATGGGCAATATGGGCATTAATCATTAGCAAATTATCACTGCCAACTTTGGTTACACCGCCACCCTGGACAGTGCCACGGTGAATCGACACACTTTCACGGATACGGTTACGATCACCGATTTCAACACGAGTAGGTTCACCCTGATATTTGAGATCTTGGTTAACTTCACCAATTGAGGCAAATTGATAAATCTGGTTATCACGACCAATTTTAGTTATCCCGTTGATTACAACGTGGGATTTCAATTCAGTCCCTTCACCAATTTCTACCTGCGAACCGATATAACAAAATGGGCCAATGTGAACATTGGCACCAATAACAGCTCCCTTTTCAACAATAGAAGAGGGATGGATAGTAGCAGTCAAATCAATCATGCATTAAGCCTCACGGCGTCGGGCACACATCATTTCAGCTTCGCAAGCCACTTCTCCATCGACTTTTGCTACACCTCTGAAACGCGCAACACCACGGCGTTCTTTAATAAATTCTACTTCCAAAATCATCTGGTCACCCGGCAAAACGGGGCGTTTAAAACGCGCACCATCAATAGTTGCAAAGTAATACAATTCTCCCGGCTTCAGTGTACCAACACTTTTGAATGCCAGAATTCCAGTTGCCTGAGCCATTGCTTCAAGGATCAATACGCCAGGAAAAACCGGCTTACCTGGGAAATGCCCCTGAAAGAATGGCTCATTAAACGTTACATTTTTAACTGCTCGTAGAAACTTGCCTTCTTCAAAATCCAGGACACGGTCTACCAGCAAAAAAGGGTAGCGGTGAGGCAGTAAATCCAAAATTTCTTCAATTTGCAGAGTATGATTATCACTCATCTAAATACTCTTCCTGTCTGTATTCCAATCGTAGTATCAAAAAATGTGTTATTAAACAATATCGTCAAAACATACAGCATTAACGACACGGCCTGCGTCAACTCCCGGAGGAGTTATCAGACAGGCCGTAAAAATAAAAGTACAACCAAAACGTTTGTATGATTACTTGCTGTCACCTTCAAGCTGGCGTTCCACAGATTTAAGCCGCTTATTCATTTCGTTAATATTCATTACCAAAGCAGTAGCCTTACGCCAAACTTTATTCTGCTGTACTGGTATACCAGATGAATATACACCCGGCTCAGTAATAGGGCGTATCACCATGCTCATACCAGTCACAGTTACTTTATCACAGATTTCCATATGTCCGTTTATGACACTGGCTCCACCAATCATACAATAACGACCAATTTTCAGGCTCCCCGCCAGAATGACACCACCCGCTATTGCAGTGTTATCACCAATTGTGACGTTGTGAGCAATTTGGCATTGGTTGTCAATGATAACACCATTACCGATGACAGTGTTATCCAGAGCACCACGATCTATAGTAGTACAGGAACCTATTTCAACACGATCACCAATCATTACCGTGCCTAACTGAGGGATTTTAATCCAATTACCGCGATCATTGGCATAACCAAAACCATCAGAGCCTATAACAGCCCCTGACTGAATGAGGCATTGTTCACCGATTTCAACATTGTGGTACACAGAAACATTGGCCCAAAGGCGAGTTCCTGTACCAATACGCACATTTTTGCCAATAAAACAACCTGCACCAATGATAACGTTATCACCAAGCACAACACCTGATTCGATAACTGCATTTGCCCCAATTGCAACATTTCTGCCCAATGTTGCTTCTGGAGCAATCACTGCTGATGGATGGATATCCTGCGCAGGTCGTGGCGTTGTATCCATGATTTGCGCCATACGTGCATAGGCAAGATAAGGATTATCAACCACCAGCGCTGCAACCTTACAATGAGGTAAATCGGCTTCGCGCAGCACGACAGCAGCGGCCTGACACTCTGTAAGTTTCTCGGTGTAACGGCTATCCGATAAAAATGTAATTTGTTCGCTATTTGCTGAATACATAGGGGCAATACCAGTGATGACGATATTGCCATCACCATGCAATTGCGCATTCAACTGCTGAGCAAGGTCAGCCAATCGAATTGAAACCATTTATTTATTTAACCTGCTTCAATACTTCTGAGGTAATATCTTTGCCAGATGCAGCATATACTGCGGTATTTGCATCAAGAACAAGGTCATAACCTTCTTTACCTGCAACCACTTTGACTGCATCCTGAATTCGGCCCAAGAGCTTGTTACGTTCTTCCATTTGACGACGACGGTTATCATTTTCAAAAGCCTGTGCTTTTTGTGCAAATTCATTACGTTTAGTCAGCACTTCCTTTTCTAATTTTTCGCGCTCACTTGCCTTCATGGTTGAACCATCACGCTGCAATTTTTGGAGCTGAGACTGCAAGTCGGATTCCATGCGCTGTAAATCCGATGCACGGCCTTTAAACTCGTTTTCCAACTGTTTTGCAACAGCTTCATGAGCAGGCAGTTGTTGGAATATTTCACCAACATTCACGATAGCGATTTTTTCTGCCGCCTGAACACCAGCAGAAAAAGCTAATGCGATACCAAGGCTTGCTGCACACAGTACTTTCTTCACGATAAACTCCTTTGACTTACGCTATTGACATGTTGGGATATTTATAATCGCCTTATTTAATAATAAGGCGATTTTCCACTAAGAACGATTGATTTTTACCAGGTTCCACCAATATTAAACTGGAATTGCTCTGTTCTATCCCCTTTATAATCTTTGATTGGCTGAGCATAAGAGAACGTTAAAGGTCCCAATGGTGATAACCATTGCAACGCAATACCCGTAGAAACACGGACATTATTCGGCTTGCTATAATCAGGTAAACCAGCGTAAGCATTGCTCCAATTGGTATCCCATACTGTTCCTGCATCTACAAACAGAGACGTCCGCACAGAGTTAGAATATTTTGCATCCAGGAAAGGCGTTGGTGTAATCAGCTCAAAGCTGGCAACGGCTGTTGCATTACCACCTACTGCATCCTGAGACACTCCCCTGCTATCAACTTCAGGCAGACCATCTTTCCCTTTTTTGAGATAAACTGCTTTTGGACCAATATTATTGGGGCGGAAACCTCGAACACTGGTAGAACCACCCGCATAGAAGTTTTCATAGAATGGCATTTCCTTGCCACCGAAACCACCACCATAGCCCAGACGAGCACGTCCCATTATGACCCATGAATGATCATCATCAATAGGGTAATAACCCGTAGAGTTCAGAGTAACTTTATAGAATTGGTTATCTGAGCCAGGCACCGTGATTCTCGTATCTAGCCCTGCTTTAAGCCCAGAAGTCGGGAAGAAACCACGGTCAAGGCTATTGTAATTCCAGCCAACTGTTAGCATAAAGTCATTGGCATCAAACTTGACCTTATCCGTAAAACCCGGATCTTTGTTCATTTTCTTCATGTAACGCCACATAGCCAACTGAGGACGTATATTAGACAATGAGTTATGAACATAGCCTAATCTGAAGAATAACGAGTTATTTTCATTCAGCGGAATGCCAAAAGAACCATCTGTACCGTATGATTTGTTGGTATAGTTAGAAAGAGAGGCATCATCAGCACGAAAATCATTATAAAACAGCCGACCACCCAGACTCACACCGTTAACAGTGAAGTAAGGGTTCGTAAAGGACAAATCCGCAGACGTTGAGTAATCATTCTTGCTGGCATTGATACCTACGGCATTACCTGTTCCTAGCCAGTTATCCTGCTGAACACCGATCTGAAAACTCATACCACTTTCAGTACCGAAACCAATCCCAAAGTTCATGGAGCCTGTATTACGCTCTTTAACTTTATAAACCACATCAACCTGGTCGGGGCTGCCCGGTACACGTTCGGTTGCAACATCAACCGTTTCAAAATAGCCCAATCGATTGAGGCGTTCTTTTCCGTACTCAACCAGATCATTACCCAGCCATGCCCCTTCCATCTGACGCATTTCACGGCGTAATACTGAATCTTTACTGGTGTCATTACCAGTGAAACGTATATTACGGACGTAGAAACGGTTACCTGCATCTACGTTCACATGGAGTTTTACCGTTTTGTCTGCATCATTGATTTCAGGTTGTGTCATGACCCGAGGGTAGGCGTAACCATAGCGGCCAAGAAGATATTTGATCGCCATTTCCATATGGGTTACCCCGGTTCCATTATACAATGAACCAGGTTTAATATTAGTCAGTTTCGTTATTTCAGATTGGTATCCTGCCAAATTACCATTTACATCAACACCTGAGATTTTATATTGATCCCCTTCCGTGATGTTAATAGTGATATAAATCCCTTTTTTATCAGGTGTCAGATTGACTTGAGTCGAATCAATGTTGAAACGGGCATACCCCCTATCAAGATAGAAACTACGCAGTCTTTCAAGATCGCCTTCTAACTCTTGTTTTTGATATTTCTGATTAGCTGTAAGATTCCACCACGGAACATCGTCTCTGAGTTGGAAATTATCGAGCAATTCATTGGTAGCAAAGCTCTTATTGCCAACAATATTAATCTGCTGAATCTTGGCAGAAATACCTTCGGAAAAGACAAGTTTCAGATCGACACGATTACGGGGAAGGGGGGTGACAACGGCTTTTACTGTGGCATTGTATTTACCGACACTATAGTAGAAATCTTCCAGCCCCTTTTCGATATTTGACAGCATAGTGCGGTCAAGAGCTTCACCGACACGAACACGAGAGGCCTCAAGGTTTTTCTTGAGCATGTCATCTTTCACCGCCTTGTTACCGGAGAAAGTAATGCTGGCGATGGTTGGCCGTTCTTTTACCTGAACAACCAGTGAATTGCCATCACGCAAGACACGAACGTCTTCAAAATTTCCAGTCGCGAACAAGGCGTGGATCGCGCGACTGATATCTCCGTCGCTGACTGTATCACCTACGCGAACAGGCATATTCAATAATGCTGCACCAACGGTGACACGTTGAAGACCCTCAAAATGAATGTCCCGAACTATGAATCCGTCTGAACCGTATGCAGTGGCGCTGCCGAACAGCAGCGACGCTATGAGCAACTTTTTCATCGCCATCGTTGTTATGCGTTTTCCTAACTGGTCTCCCACCTTAAAAGCGGGAGAAATCATTGAAAAGTGCAAGCCCCATTAATAACACCAGCAATATAGCACCAATGCGATAACTGAAGTCTTGTACACGCTCGGAGACCGGCCCTCCCTTGATCTTCTCGATAGCAAGGAAAAGCAGGTGTCCACCATCTAGTACAGGTAATGGGAACAAGTTAATGATCCCAAGATTGACGCTGATTAGCGCCAAAAACATCAAATAATACACCAAGCCAGAATCAGCCGATACACCAGCTCCCTTGGCTATGGAAATAGGGCCGCTGAGATTATTGAGTTTTACATCTCCAACAATCAATTTGCCAATCATATTGACAGTCAGCTTCATCAATTGCCAGGTTTTATCCCCTGCCTCATAAAAAGCATAGAATGGCCCATATTGTTGAACTGTTCTGTACTCATCTGCCAGTGGGATGATTTTAAATTCGATACCAGCAAAACCTATTTCACGCCCATCGGAAAGCTTTTTAGCAGTTGGAGTCAGTGATAAAGTGATCATACTGCCAGCTCTCGCAACGTCTAATTTTAGAGAAATATTTGGATTCTTCCTGACATAAGATGCAAAACTGTGCCAAATATCTATATCCTGATCATTGACTTTAACGATCCTGTCCCCACTTTGTAAACCCGCTTTTTCGGCTGCCGAACCAGGATGGATTTTATCCACCTGTGAACTGGGATGTGGAATAACAGGCATAATTCCTAAAGATAGCAAGATATCCTGTTTGGATGGATCAAATGCCCAATGTCGTAAATCCAGTGTTTTTTGAATGGCATCAGAAGAGTCCATTGGTGCTACACTCACCTCAACGGAGGATTCACCAACTTGACTCACTAACGCCAGCCTTGCTGAGTTCCAATCAGGAGTTTCGATACCGTCAACAGCTTTTAGTTCCATTCCGGGCAAAATATTTGCCTGCGCCGCTATAGAATCGGGTTTGATATCCAAAACCACTGGGCGTACCGAAGGCACACCGATCACAAAAACCAACCAATAAGCGACAACAGCCAGAATAAAGTTTGCGATTGGGCCTGCGCTGACAACTGCCGCACGCTGACCGATGGTTTTGTTGTTGAATGCCATATGACGACGTTCAGGCGCAACAGTTTCAACCCTTTCATCAAGCATTTTGACGTATCCGCCCAAGGGAATAAGGGCAATAACGTATTCGGTTCCCTGTTTATCTGTACGACGCCAAAGTGCTTTACCAAACCCGATGGAAAAACGCTCAACGTAAATACCACATCGTCTGGCCACCCAAAAGTGACCAAACTCATGCACTGTGATAAGCACACCCAATGCAACAATAAATGCAGCCAGATTCCAGAGAATATCCATTAATGTACCTTCAGAGACCAAATCCAGAAGAAATTAACATTACCAGCCCTGCAAAAACAGGAACCGCCGCAGTCAAACTGTCTACCCTATCCATCACACCGCCATGCCCTGGGATCAACTGACTGCTGTCTTTAATTCCTGATTCCCGCTTGAACATACTTTCGGTCAGGTCACCGAAAACAGATGCAATAACAACAACAGCAGAAATCAACAATAAGTTCTCAGGCATAACAGGCACTGGGGCAAATTTACTGAACAGCCATGATATAAGCGCAGCAGTCAACAATCCACCAGCCAGTCCTTCAAGCGTTTTGCCCGGAGATACCTTAGGTGCCATTTTATGTTTACCTAATGTACGACCGAAAATGTAAGCCCCTGAATCAGCGGCCCACACCAGCAACATCACATACAATAGCCACCACGCACCGTGATAAGTATTATTTTCATATCCTTGGGTACGCAATACCATCATTCCACAATAAAATGGCACAATTGTCAGAAAACCAAATGACATACGCAGTGTAACGGAGGATTTCCAAATAGAAGCTGAAGCAGGATAAGCAATAACTAATAAAATAGCCGTAGCCCACCAGAGCATTCCTGCCCACAATAGATATACAATTTGTGGTTTTTCAGTAAGGTGAGTAAGATCTGCCAAAGAGTATTGCAAGGCCAGCAACCCCACAGTACACAACACTGCCAGAGTAACACGTTTAGTCTGTGTCAATAATCCGGCAAATTGCCCCCATTCCCATGCAGCAAGTGCTGAAACTGCAATAACAACCAACCCAAATCCTGAGGGAGGAAGTAAAAACAGAGCTGCAATAACAAGTGGAATTAATACTAACGTAGTTAAAAGACGGTACTTCAGCAAGTTCTCCTCCTATGATCCCACTTCGGCATCGTCTGGTGTTCCGCCAAATCGGCGTTCTCGTTTGGCAAAGGCATGAATAGCACCTTCAAAAGCTGTTTCATCAAAATCAGGCCAAAGTATATCGGTAAAATACAATTCTGCATAAGCGATCTGCCATAACAGGAAATTACTGATACGATGTTCACCTCCTGTCCTGATCACTAAATCAACTTCAGACTGCTGACTCAAGTTCATGAAACGACTGACTGTTGCTTCAGTAATTTCCTCAGGATTAAGCTGATCTGCTCTGACTTTCTCGGCAATCTGCTTGACACTCTGAACCAAGTCCCAACGGCCGCCATAATTGGCGGCGATATTAAGCTGCAATCCGGTATTGTCCGCCGTCAATTCAACTGAACGGCGGATACGTTCCTGTAACCGTGGGCTAAACCGACTGATATCACCAATAACAGACAATTTCACATTGTGCTTATGTAAGCTCTTCACTTCATTATCAAGGGCAAAAACAAACAGTTCCATCAATGAACTGACTTCTTGTTGTGGACGATTCCAGTTCTCACTACTGAAAGCATATAATGTCAGTGATTCGATATTATTCTTAACCGAAAAGCTCACAGCACTTCGTACAGCTTTAATTCCAGCACGATGACCAAAAACTCTTAATTTCCCACGCTTTTTTGCCCAGCGACCATTACCATCCATAATGATAGCAACGTGTCTGGGTAACGTTAGCGATGAGCCACAATCACTAGGCGATATCACTCAAACTAATCCTTAAATAACTAAGCTGGCTTCTTGTGGTTCAAGAACTTTCACACATGAAAAAGCCGTGTTAACGATTACCACGGCTATTTCTGGAATAAACCCGAATGAAAGCCTTTATTTCTGATATACCCTTGAGCTCTTAAGCTACTTATTTCATTGTTGACTGTGCAACAACTCAGAATCTATTGGGTATATACACCCACAAAAACGTATGCCAAATATCAAACTGGCTATTATAACAACTATGATTTACCTGCGAACTATATCATTTGACCAAACGCAAACAAACATATACTTATCCGCAAAATTCGCTATTTAGCAAAGGCTTTAATTTCCTCTTTCGCTAAAGTTCTCGCTATATTATCGATTTCTAAGACCTCTTCGATGCTTTGAGGTTCAGTTAAACTTAATTTTTCAACTACCTGTTGATTCACCATAGCAATATTAGTAAAACAAATTCTATTCTGTAAAAAAGCACTGACGGTTTCTTCATTAGCTGCATTCAATGCTGTTGTTGCAGCCTGACCTTCATGACATGCATCAATTGCCAATTTAAGGCATGGATAGCGGCGATAGTCCAACGTTTCAAAAGTGAGTGTGCTGAGTTTAGTAAAATCCAGCGGTTTCGCACCGGATAGAATGCGATTAGGATAGGCCATGCCATAAGCTATCGGAGTACACATATCCTGTGTTCCCAATTGCGCAATGATACTGCCATCATGGTAACGAACCATTGAGTGGATCACTGATTGCGGATGCAACAGCACTTCCATTTCATCAGCAGAAGCATTAAACAGATTACGGGCTTCAATATATTCCAACCCTTTATTCATCATTGTTGCAGAATCAACGGAAATTTTACGCCCCATTGACCAGATTGGGTGAGCACAAGCCTCATCAGGTGTGACATGGGGTAATTTATCTAAGGAGGTTTTGCGGAATGGTCCACCAGAACCCGTCAAAATAATACTGGAGATACCATGATCTTTTAAATTCGCAGTGCCGAGGTTATGTTGCACTGATGCAGGCAAACTTTGGAAAATAGCGTTATGTTCACTATCAATCGGCAATAATTGCGCTTTATATTGGCTAACCGCCTCCATAAACAGGCGGCCACTAGTAATAAGAGATTCCTTGTTAGCTAGTAGAACTTGCTTACCCTTGCGAATCGCAGCCAGTGTTGGCAATAACCCAGCAACACCAACAATAGCAGACATGACTTGATCAACGTCTTCCAGTTCTGCTAGATCACAAATAGCATCTTTTCCAGACAGGACTTCGACTTGGCTGCCTTGTTCCTGCAATAAACTCCGCAATTTTGTTGCTGAATATTCATCTGCCATTGCGGCATAGAGAGGCCGAAACTCCAGACATTGTTGTGCCATGAGTTCGCTATTTTTCCCGGCAATAAGTGCCACAACTCGGAATTTATCTGGGTTATTTCTGACAACTGAGAGTGTACTTTTCCCGACGGACCCCGTTGAACCGAGGATAGTTAAGCGTTTCATTTTTATACTCTAAGTATTTTACTGACATAAAATCGCAATAGTCTGATCTGTCCTGATCGCCATGTCCATTGCTTAAGAAAGAAATGTGATACAAAATGGAAAATATTAATAATATTTAAACATAAGAACAACGCCGCAGGGCTGCGGCGTTGATTCGAGAAGTGGCAATTAGAAATCCATTAACTCAGCTTCTTTATTCGCCAGCGCTTCATCAATCTTTTTGATGAAACTATCAGTCAGTTTCTGAATGTCGTCCTGTGAACGACGTTCCTCATCTTCACTGATTTCTTTATCTTTCAGCAGTGCTTTAACCTTATCGTTAGCATCACGGCGGATATTACGAATGGATACACGACCTTGTTCTGCATCACCACGAACGACCTTGATCAGATCCTTACGACGCTCTTCAGTCAGTGGTGGCAGAGGGACGCGAATAATGGTTCCAGCGGAAGATGGGTTTAACCCCAGATCAGAAGCCATAATCGCTTTTTCAACAGCTGCGGTCATAGAACGATCAAATACCGTGATCGCTAAAGTACGTGCATCTTCGGCAACAACGTTCGCGATTTGACGCAATGGCGTTGCAGCGCCATAATATTCAACGCTGATACCATCCAACAAGCTAGGAGAAGCACGGCCAGTACGCACCTTGCTGATTTGGTTTTTCAGTGCTTCGACGCTTTTTTCCATGCGGTCTTGTGCGTCTTTTTTGATTTCATTAATCACGTTATAAACCCTTGGGAGCTGGTTATGTTCTAGACCATAAATATTAACATGATATTCTATGGCCCTGTGTCATTAAATTCGGCACATCAGGACACTGATCATACCGTCAAATTTCACCAATGTCTCTGAGTACGGGAAGTGATAAATCGGATTGTGATAAATCAGCCGTGAGAAATCAACGTACCTTCACTTTCCCCCATGACAACACGACGAAGTGCGCCTGGTTTGTTCATATTGAAAACACGAATTGGCAGGTTATGGTCACGGGCCAGTGTAAAGGCTGCAAGATCCATGACTTTCAATTCACGCTCCAATACTTCCTGGTAAGTAAGCTTATTATAGAGAACAGCTTCGGGATCTTTTGTAGGATCAGCAGAATAGACCCCATCAACTTTGGTTGCTTTTAACACAACATCCGCTTCAATTTCAATGCCACGCAAGCAAGCCGCGGAATCTGTCGTAAAGAACGGGTTGCCAGTACCTGCCGAGAAAATAACAACACGACCGTGACGCAGTAAGCTGATAGCTTCAGCCCAACTATAGTTGTCACATACGCCATTCAGCGGGATAGCGGACATCAAACGGGCGTTCACATAGGCGCGATGTAAGGCATCACGCATCGCCAGACCGTTCATCACGGTCGCCAACATGCCCATGTGGTCGCCGACTACACGGTTCATTCCTGCTTCAGCCAACCCGGCCCCACGAAACAGATTACCTCCGCCAATAACGACACCGACCTGAATACCCAGCTCAACCAGTTCTTTGATTTCCTGAGCCATGCGGTCTAAGACGCTGGCATCGATACCAAAACCTTCTGCGCCTTGCAGGGCTTCTCCACTGAGCTTAAGCAGGATTCTCTGATATACGGGTTTTGCATTGGTTGCCATGGTGTTCAGTCCTAAGCAGATAAGGATTATTGGGGATTACTATGATTTATTCAATGACTACACATCCACGCTATGCAGCCAGATGTAAAATTCATCTTGAAATAAAACAGAACCGCCAATCGGCGGCTCCGTTTAAACAATTAAGACTGTTTGCTCATTGCAGCAACTTCTGCTGCAAAATCAGCTTCAACTTTCTCAATGCCTTCACCCACTTCGAAGCGAATAAAGTCGATAACTTTAGCATTGTTTTCTTTCAGCAGAGCACCAACAGTTTTGCTTGGGTCCATCACGAAGTTCTGACCAGTCAGAGAGATTTCGCCAGTGAATTTGTTCATACGGCCAGAAACCATTTTCTCTGCGATTTCGCGTGGCTTGCCAGACTGCATAGCGATGTCTAGCTGGATCTGATGCTCACGCTCAACAACGTCAGCAGGAACGTCAGTTGGGTTTACATATTCTGGCTTGCTTGCAGCAACGTGCATTGCGATGTGTTTGATCAGCTCTTCGTTTGCACCTTCAGCAGCAACCAGAACGCCGATACGAGCACCGTGCAGGTAAGAACCTACCGCTTCACCTTCCAGAATAGCAACGCGACGGATATTGATGTTTTCACCGATTTTCGCTACCAGAGTAGTGCGTTGTTCTTCGAATTTAGCTTTCAGTGCATCAATGTCAGCGTTTTTGTCAGCCATAACAGAAGCAATAACTTCTTTACCGAATGCCAGGAAGCCTGAATCTTTAGCAACGAAGTC
Source organism: Xenorhabdus siamensis (assembly GCF_037996745.1). NCBI lineage: Bacteria > Pseudomonadati > Pseudomonadota > Gammaproteobacteria > Enterobacterales > Morganellaceae > Xenorhabdus > Xenorhabdus siamensis. The sequence continues at coordinate 238,936 of NZ_JBBMXE010000009.1, read as the reverse complement.
GGTTTCACAGTTCAGTTCAACGATACCTGCGAATTTAGCATCAGATGAAACTTCAACCAGGATAACGCCTTCAGCCGCAACACGGCCTGCTTTTTTAGCTGCTTTTGCCTGACCTGATTTACGCATGTTATCGATAGCCAGCTCGATATCACCATTTGCTTCAACCAGTGCTTTTTTACATTCCATCATGCCTGCGCCAGTACGCTCACGCAGTTCTTTTACCAGAGCAGCGGTAATGTCAGCCATTTGTTTTATTCCTCGATGTGTCTCGCGGGAAGATAAGATTCCGCGGGGAAAGTTATCAGATAATAGTTCTATATCAGATAAGTAAAGGGGGCCATAACAGGCCCCCTAACCAATATATTTCAATACCTGGTCAATAAGGGGCTCAAGAACGAGCATGCCTTATTATTCAGCGTCTACAAGACCTTCTTCAGCCTGAACAGCCAGATCTTGTGAACGGCCTTCACGAACAGCAGTAGCCGCAGCGTTCAGATACAGTTTTACTGCACGGATTGCGTCGTCGTTACCAGGGATGATGAAATCAACACCGTCTGGATCAGAGTTAGTATCAACAACAGCAAATACTGGGATACCCAGGTTGTTTGCTTCTTTGATAGCAATGTGTTCGTGTTCAGCATCGATAACAAACAGAGCATCAGGCAGGCCGCCCATGTCTTTGATACCGCCCAGGCTGTTTTCCAGCTTACCAAGTTCACGAGAACGCATCAGCGCTTCTTTCTTGGTCAGCTTGTCAAAAGTACCGTCCTGAGATTGAACTTCCAGATCTTTTAGACGCTTGATTGACTGACGAACAGTTTTCCAGTTGGTCAGCATACCACCTAACCAACGGTGGTTAACAAAGTATTGGTCACAGCTCAGTGCTGCTTCTTTTACTGCTTCGCTTGCAGCACGCTTGGTGCCAACAAACAGAATCTTGCCTTTACGGGAAGCAATTTTGTTCAATTCTGCCAAAGCACCATTGAACATTGGAACAGTTTTTTCCAGGTTGATGATATGAACTTTGTTACGAGCACCAAAGATGAAAGGTTTCATTTTTGGGTTCCAGTAACGAGTCTGGTGACCGAAGTGAACGCCCGCTTGCAGCATATCGCGCATGGAAACAGTTGCCATTTTAGACCTCTATAAAATTAATTGGGGTTATGCCTCCACAGATCCCATGACACCGACTCTTTAACTGTGTGCTATTCATACCATATGAAAGATATTCATACGAATTAGCCACATGAGAGCACCCCGGTGTATGTGCCGATCCGTGTGTGTTATTTACACAAATGAGTTTATTCAGCATTTCTGTAATATTACTTCTACTATAGAAATAATTACACAGAATACCGGCGCGCTTTATACCATAAACCGCCCCCATACACCAACATTTGTTACAGCTTTCTGCTAGTCTTGGCGATCAGCGGTTGTTGTTAGATATACAGTGGGCTGATACCATTACCATCATCATTTTTTTCCTAATTAATATCAAAGAATCGGTAACTCCCCCGATTCTGATGGACTGATTTCATGGCTATTACTATCAAAACAGACGAAGACATTCAGAAAATGCGCATTGCCGGGCGTCTGGCAGCCGAAGTTCTGGAGATGATCGAACCACACGTTAAGGCGGGTGTCACCACTGGTGAACTTGATCGCATTTGCCACGAATACATCACGAATAAACAGCAGGCCATTTCTGCCTGTCTGGGTTATCACGGTTTCCCTAAATCCGTCTGTATCTCTGTCAATGACGTGGTTTGCCACGGTATTCCAAGCGATGACAAGGTACTGAAAGAAGGTGATATCGTTAACATTGATGTGACTGTGATTAAAAATGAATTTCACGGTGATACCTCCAAAATGTTTATTGTCGGTACACCCACTATTCAGGGCGAACGCCTGTGCCGAATCACTCAAGAGAGCCTGTACCTTGCCCTGAGAATGGTTAAACCGGGTATCCGTTTGCGCAGCATCGGCAAAGCCATTCAGCAATACGTGGAAAGTCACAATTACTCTGTAGTTCGCGAATATTGTGGTCACGGTATCGGCAGGGGTTTCCATGAAGAACCTCACGTGCTTCATTACGATGCTGATGACGGTGGCGTTATTCTGCAAAAAGGCATGGCCTTCACTATTGAACCTATGGTTAATACCGGTGATTTTCGTATCCGTACCATGAAAGATGGCTGGACAGTCAAAACTAAAGATCGTGGCTGGTCTGCACAATATGAACATACCATTGTTGTTACCGACAACGGTTGTGAAATCATGACATGGCGCAAAGAAGAAGAGCCACATATTTCAGCCGAATTAGTTAATATATAACCCAAAAAAATAGACCAAGCCAGACCTTAAAAGCCCAATATCAAGTTGGGCTTAAATAACTCATCTATTCCAAACGTCAATCTGTATTAAATATAATATGGCCGCTTTCTCTTCATAAAAATAAGAGCATAACCCATATGCCTAACTAAGTATCTCACGGTTTAATAGATTAATTTAGTTACATAAAGTTAAATTTTTATTCATTCATAAAAGAACTTTACTCTATTTTTCCACATTATCTATAATATGTTTGTTGTATTTATTGGCTAGATTCAGTATTAGCTATTTCAAAGGCATGGTTTTTCATACTATAAAACTGAAAATCTAATGAAATTAGCATAAAAGATACGGAAAAATAGATTAAAATTATAGATCCTAGTCCCAAAGATATCACTAATCCACCTAACATTGCCCCTACTGATCTTCCCAGATAATTAATTGAACTATCAAGAGCGATATCTGTGCTTCCATGCTTAGGTTAATAAGATAATAAAATATGTTGTTGATGTGCTCCTGACGCCCAGCCCATTGCTCCCCATATAAAAAAAGAGATAAGTTATTGCTGGGGGGAGCAGTGATTAGAACGTGAACTAATTGAAAATTTTATTTTAGAAATGTGATTATTAATGAAAACTGGAAATTTAATTATTAAGGGAGTTTATTTATGTTAACGCCCAGTGCACTGGTTCTCAATTTCTCCTCAATGAGATTGTCATAGGCCGTCATTCTGCTCCTTATTCCTAATTTAAAATAATATGGATTTTCACATATTTTGCGTATTTATTGTGACGATGATATTGACGGCTTTTTCAGATATAAACTGATTGAATGTTTAATTGGACGTGGAACATCTGAATAATGATATTCTTGACCATACATTGAATATTTTATATGAGTCTGGTATTTCATAAAATTATCAGGTGATTGCTGAATAGGATATTGATAAATGCAGCCCTTGTACATAAACTGTCCCATCGACCACTAACGCCTGTTCATCCCACAGTTTTCTTATCATAGGTTTCTGAATATGCCAGTTGATATTGCTTTTGCGCACGCCCCCATTCCTCCTCTGTCTCCGGTGGAATTTTCCCATGATGATCTTCGATGTCCCGCGTTGAAACAACATATTGATGAGTTTCAATTGTGGCTTGAGCAAGCGTTCAAAGCTGGCATTTCCCCGACAGCATTGATTTATACCCGCAGTGATTATATTGACAGGCTTCTGATACGGTTATGGCAGCAACAAGGGTTTGATCAGATAGATTCACTTTCCCTGATTGCGGTCGGTGGTTATGGCCGACGGGAGTTGCACCCTCTTTCTGATATTGACCTGCTGGTTCTGAGCGAACATCCACTGACTGAAGAACAATCAACCCGCATCGGGCAATTCATTACGCTGCTCTGGGATATTCGCCTGGAAGTCGGCCACAGTGTCAGAACATTCGAAGAGTGCCTTGAAAAAGGACTTGCTGATCTGACAATCGCCACAAACCTGATCGAATCCCGTTTAATTTGTGGTGACTTACCGCTGTTCCTGCGTTTGCAGAAGCAAGTTTTCAGTGATGATTTCTGGCCATCAGCCCAATTTTTTGCTGCCAAACTGACTGAACAGAAAAAACGTCATCAACGCTATCACAGCACCAGCTACAATTTGGAACCCGATATCAAAAGCAGCCCTGGGGGATTGCGTGATATTCATACTTTACTTTGGGTTGCTCACCGCCATTTCGGGGCAACATCTTTAGATGAAATGGTCGATTTTGGCTTTCTGACCCGCGAAGAGCGTAATGAATTAAACGAATGCCAGAATTTTCTCTGGCATATCCGTTTTGCCCTCCATCTGACGGTTACCCGTTATGACAACCGGCTGCTGTTTGAGCGCCAGTTCAGTGTAGCCCGGCTGCTCGGCTATGAAGGTGAACGCAATCAACCCGTCGAGCAGATGATGAAGGACTTTTACCGCATGACACGCCGTGTCACTGAACTGAATGAGATGCTGCTGCAACTCTTTGATGAAGCCATTCTGACACTACAGCCTGACGAAAAGCCACGCGCTCTGAATGATGCATTTCAGTTACGGGGAGAACTTATTGATGTTATTGATGACACACTGTTTAGCCGTGAACCCGCCGCAATTCTGAAAATGTTTTATCACATGGCAGTCCATCAGGAGATTACAGGGATCTACTCCACGACATTGCGCCAACTTCGCTATGCCCGCAGAAATCTCAGCCAGCCTTTGTGTGAGCTGCCCGAAGCCCGAAAAATATTTATGGAGATCCTGCGCCATCCTCATGCGGTCAAAAACGCTTTGCTTCCAATGCATCGCCATAGTGTTTTAAGCGCCTATACGCCACTTTGGAGTAATATCGTCGGTCAAATGCAGTTTGACTTGTTCCATGCTTATACCGTTGACGAACATACTATCCGGGTATTGCAGAAGCTGGAAAGCTTTGCTGATGAAAATAACCGCATGCTTCACCCCGTATGTGTCGAACTCTATCCTCGTATTCCACAACCTGAATTGTTGCGACTGGCTGCTTTTTTCCATGATATCGCCAAAGGACGTAACGGCGATCATTCCGAACTGGGTGCCAAAGATGCGTTCACCTTTGCTATACAACACGGGTTGACAAATCGTGAAGCAGAATTAGTAGAGTGGCTCGTTCACTATCATTTACTGATGTCAGTCACTGCACAACGGCGAGATATCCAAGATCCCGAAGTCATTCAGCAATTCGCCTGTCAGGTCAAAAATCAAAATCGCCTGAATTACTTGCTCTGCCTGACCGTTGCAGACATCTGCGCCACAAATGCCAAGCTATGGAATAATTGGAAACAGAGCCTGCTGCGTGAACTCTACTTTGCTACCGAAACCCAGTTACTCAAGGGAGTACAGAATACACCTGATTTACGTGATCATATCCGTCACAATCGTTTGCAGGCACTGGCTCTGCTGCGACAGGAGAATATTGACGAACAAAAGCTACACTATATTTGGAGTCGCTGCCATGCAGATTATTTTTTGCGTCATACACCGGATCAATTAGCCTGGCACGCCAGCCATCTGGTTAACCATCAATCACCAGAACCAATGGTATTAATCAGTACTTCATTTTCTCATGGCGGAACGGAAATTTTCATCTGGTGCCAGGATCGGCCTTCTCTTTTCGCTGCTGTTGTTGGAGAGTTAGATCGACGCAACTTAAGCGTCCATAATGCCCAGATCTTTACTAATCGGGATGAAATGGCGATGGATACCTTTGTCATACTGGATCCGAACGATCACTCACTGGCACCAGATCGTCATGAACCCATTCGCCGGGCTTTACTCAAAGCCATTAATGCACCTCATCCCAAAGCTCCTAAAACACGTAATTTGCCCGCTAAATTACGTCATTTTGATGTTCCGCCTAATGTGAACTTTTTACCGACACAAAATCCCCGCCGTAGTTATATGGAACTGGTTGCGTTGGATCAACCAGGGCTATTGGCACGGGTTGGCAGTATTTTCGCTGAATTAGGGGTTTCCCTACATGGTGCCCGCATTACAACTATCGGTGAGCGCGTGGAAGATCTTTTTGTGCTGGCTGATAAAGATCACCAGGCACTGGATAAAAAAATCAGAGAAGAATTATCAGAAAGGTTGACAGAAGCCCTTAACACCAAGGATAAAGTATAACGTTAACTAACCAATATTTGACTAAATATGAGGGACCCCATACCAATGCAGCAATTACAATCCATGACCGAATTAATGGCCATTATTGAAAATGCATTTGAAAACCGCGCCGGCATCTCACCTGCAACCGTTGACCAAGCAACTCGTAACGCCATTAATCAAGTGATTCAAATGCTGGACAGCGGTAATCTACGTGTCGCTGAAAAAATCGCAGGTGAATGGTTCACACATCAATGGCTGAAAAAAGCAGTATTGCTCTCTTTCCGTATTAATAACAATCAAGTTATGGAAGGAGCTGAAAGCCGCTATTTTGACAAAGTGTCTATGAAATTTGCTGATTATGATCAGGCTCGTTTCGAAAAAGAAGGTTTCCGTGTCGTGCCTCCTGCGGCAGTCCGTCAAGGGGCATATATTGCACGTAATACAGTGTTAATGCCATCTTACGTCAATCTCGGTGCCTATGTGGATGAAGGTACAATGGTAGACACTTGGGCAACTGTCGGCTCCTGTGCCCAAATCGGTAAAAACGTTCATTTGTCTGGTGGCGTTGGCATTGGCGGTGTTCTGGAACCATTGCAAGCCAACCCAACCATCATTGAAGACAACTGCTTTATCGGTGCCCGTTCTGAAATCGTAGAAGGGGTTATCGTGGAAGAAGGTTCCGTGATCTCAATGGGTGTTTACATCGGTCAAAGCACTAAGATCTATGATCGTGAAACTGGCGAAATCCACTACGGCCGTGTACCAGCAGGATCTGTCGTCGTATCCGGCAACTTACCTTCCAAAGATGGTAGCTACAGTCTGTATTGCGCTGTTATTGTGAAGAAGGTGGATGCTAAAACTCGCGGCAAAGTTGGCATTAATGAATTGCTACGCACAATAGACTGATTCTTTTAATAGCGGATAATAAATCTACTGTTTTTTTGATATTTTCCATTTCATTTAGGTGAATAGGTGATGCGCTATGTACGATAACTTGAAGAGTTTGGGGATCACACATCCTGAAGATATTGATCGCTATAGCCTCCGTCAGGAAGCGAATAACGACATTCTTAAGATTTATTTTCGTAAGGATAAGGGCGAATTTTTTGCCAAAAGCGTTAAATTCAAATACCCACGCCAACTGAAAACTGTATCTGACAATAATTCAGGGCAAGGTTATAAAGAAGTCAAAGAAATCAACACTAATCTGCGTTATGTGCTTGAAGAGTTAGATCAAATCTGTAAGCGTGACCAGTCAGAAGTAGATTTGAAACACAAAATTCTGGATGACTTACGTCACCTTGAGCATGTTGTTGCCAATAAGATTGCAGAAATCGAAGCGGATTTAGAAAAACTGACTCGTAAGTAACGATATCAGCCGTGTCATACACCGCTTATTTCTCTTCGTAAATTGACCTGATCAAAATGAAGGGGATAAGCGGTGTGACAGACATCCTATAGTAGGGTTCCCCACTCCTCAACCCAATCCTGGGCAAAGACTTCCGGCTCGACCACTTCAGCGGCATCGATCAGCAAAACCTCTCCGATCCGTTTAGCGCCCTGTTCTTGTAACAGTTCATCAAAGGCGTGACCGCCTCCGCAAAATGTATCATAACTACTGTCACCCAATGCAATTAGGCCATAACGTAAATCAGGCTGATAGCCCAATTGATCACTCAACTCGGTATAAAGCGGTTGAATATTATCAGGCAGATCACCTTGTCCGGTCGTTGATGTCACCACCAGAACAATCTGTTGCAAATAGACTTGCCATTGTTCCAAAGTCGCTTCTTCAAAGACCTCGATCTCATGTCCTTGCTGTTCAAGAATTTGCTGCGCTTCTTCCGCAACCGCCAGCGCATTACCATAAACTGTACCAACGAAAATACCAATCTTTGCCATAGATATGATCTCTTTAATGTTTGATACTGCTTTTATTCGTGAGTGGTCGGCCCCTTTATGTTTCAAGCTGCTATTTTTTGGCTACAACTCGAAAGTTATCAGACGTGGACATTCCAACTCTGGTACAACACCTTGCCAGCCAAATTGTTCAAGCAAATGCTGCCACGGTGAATCCCATCGGGCAGTCAACAACAGATTTTCTCCTGTCACCGGATGCTGAAGCTGAAGATGGCTTGCATGCAGCATTAATCTGCCCGTTTGATAATATTTAGCAACTCCTCGATTTTGGCGCAAATCCCCGTGTGTAGTATCCCCGATGATGGGATGACGGATATGCGCCATATGCCGCCGCAACTGATGCTTACGGCCAGTTTTGGGCTTCAGTTCCAACAAACTAAACCGTGATGTCGGATAACGCCCAATTTCAACCGGACATTCGACTTTCGCTAATGCACGGTAATAAGTAATTGCTGATTGTGCTTCCCTATCCGTATCAGCAAACTTATCCGCAATTTTATCCAACTCTTCCATTAATGCGTAGTCAATAATATCTTGCCCTTCGACATAACCACGCACAACCGCATGATAGGTTTTTTGTATCTGCTGGTATTCAAATTGTTGAGAAAGTGTTCTTGCCACTTCGCTTGACAGTCCCATCAACAAAACGCCCGATGTCGGTCTATCCAACCGATGAACAGGAAAAACATACTGCCCCAGTTGATCACGTAATGTCTGCATGACAAACACGGTTTCATGACGAGCCAACCAGCTACGATGAACCAACCAGCCCGCAGGTTTATTCACAGCAACAATGTGTTCATCCTGATAAATAATCTCCAGCATATCAACTATTCCGTGTCACTATTCTGGGTAAAATGTTCCTGTACAAATAGCTTGTCCAATTCGCGCAGGTGCTCAAGCAACGGCAAATAATGTTTGGTTTCTTCCTTATATACCTCTTCAAAATAAGGGGCGATAACAAACACCGTCGGTAGACAGGCTTTCTGTTCAATCAAAGCACACATTCTCGGAATAAGCACCCACTGGAGCCACTCTTCAGCAGCCATAGTATCAATTGAAAAAGGTTCTGTGCTTTCAAACGCTTCTGGTTTAGGAGGATAGCTCTGCCATAAACCAACGGTTTTCATAGTGGCTTCAATAAGCTGTAATTTATGTAGAATTTGTTTCTCGATACTCATAGTTTTTATCTTATCTTAGTTGTGCTGATGACTGCTGTTCTGATGACAGAAGTTGCCATCACGTCATTAGACCGTAAGAGTACCATTGTTCAATTTCAGCGGAAAATTTGTGGCAAGATAAAGTGTCATAACAAGATAAAATGTCATAATAAGAGGGGGAGACAAAATCTCCCCCTCTTATTTGATTGTCATAGCAATCCTGCTAAATTAGTCGCTTCCTGCTCATTCCCTGACAAAATACGTCCCTGTCAGTTATTCCTTAAAAGATCATTATACTGATAGTATCCGACAAACCTGCCTATACTTTATTCGTCCCTGAGCCACCTTCCTGATGGTTCGGTTCCTTAATGATTTTTTTGCTATGATTCCTAACGGAACAACAAAAGGATCTATTATTCGGTGGCCCGAAACAAGCTATCTGAATCAGCAGAAGAAGAACATTATAAGAAAGATATCGTGATAATAATTTGCATATTATTGATATAAAATAAAAATAATATTTATCAAAGATATTCATTATATGATTATGAGATATATCTTACATTCTATGTAAGATATATCTCACAAAAGATTAAACCGATATCTGCATCTACAAAACTGTCACAGGACTGATACTGTCACAGGGCTGATAGTAGAAAGAAAGGTCGCTAAATCAGTAGATATGATGGTTCGTTCATGGCTGCCAAACTGTTCAAGTATCACCTGCCCCGTCAGATTACATACAGAAACCAGTTGCATCTCTGTATCCGTTGTTCCGATAAATGCCGTAGGTGGAAGTTTCAGCCGTTTCTGCGTCACAAGATGGCCTATCAGATTTTCCTGCAATCGGATGAAGTCATCTTCACTCCATACCTGAATCAAATTGAGAAATTGCTCCTCAAGGTTGACAGTCATATCACCAGCAAACTGCGTGACATAGTAATCATGGATTGAGTCTTGCAAACGGATCTCCAGCGCATTTTCTACCTTACTGAGTTTTTCCCGGACAGAAAATGGCTTGGGAAGCCAGTGTACTACATTATCTCCCGTCCGTTCGATACAAGGTGAAGGTACACCATACAGCTCGCTGCTGGCGGGCGGTAACCCTGTTTCTTTCTGCCACAGTTCAACATAGCGTTTGGTAAAGTCAGAAAGTGTCTCTGTTACATTGAAGGTCATATGATTATTTCTTCCATTTTTCAGTCCAATACTGCTGTTTTATCCATTCCTATACGTTTTTCAACGAAATAACAACTATACCCAATAGATTTCTGGCGGCATCACTTCCATAAAGTAATAGTATGAAAAATAATACTATTTATCCGTCATTCCGCACCTAATTCAGGAATAAACCGCTTTATATTGTGAGCCTAATAAACTCAATAGCTCATGGTGGTAAGATTGCATTCCTGTCACCATTTTATGTTCTTGAAATTCAAAGGGGCTGATCCCTTCAAAGGCCAGAAACACTCAACGCGCGGTGGGGGATTGTGTCGGTTTGTTTTTCATATCAGGGAAAAACGGCATACTTTGTTTCAATTCATGGCGAATTTTATGCTCCAGTGCTGCATAGACCATGAGACAATCTGTCATCACCATTAACAGCGCTTCTATCCGTTGCAAATTGAGTGCGCCTATGATGTTGAAGCGGGTACGGCTGCCTGTAGTTTCGACCACTTGACATGCTCTCTTCCGCGTTTCATCCAACCATAACTTAATTTTGTGGTCTGAGTAGGATGCCTGGCATCAATAAACAAAATAGGCTCATGTTGGCCACATTCAGCTTTCAGCGCGTTGTAGGTCTCAACAAACTGTTACTGTTTATCCGCATCGAAGTTATGAGGCGTCCCCATCGGCATCTTGTTTGTAGCTGAACCCCTGACGGTAGAGCCATTTTGTCATCCCGGCCACAGTGAAAGTCACCTACCAGTGCGTCTAGACACAAGCAACAATTTGCGCGGTATTCAGGACAATCCCTTGTGAGATCTTTCAGTTCTCCTGCCGATATTGAAGCCATTTACCGCTTCAATCGTAATCAATCTGTTTCTCTTCAGGCCATTGCTAACGCAGGTTTTGCTGCCATAGAGGCACACGCTAATGCCTATGATTGCCTACTGGCCTTAGAAGACACCACGTCTCTGGCATTTTTCCCCATAACATCATGGTGTCTGATTAAGAGACAGGAATTCAACGGATTTCTAAAACATTATTTAATGCTTTGCACCCAACTCTGCATCCGGTGAAGCGGAATTGCCATGCCGACAACGCGGCAGGAGAATAAATCTATCACAGTTGCCAGATAGCACCAGCCGTCATGAATTCGAATATACGTAATATCACTACACCACTGAAGATTCGGGGTTTCGGGCGAAAACTGCTGCTTTAACAGGTGGGGGAGGCCGGCGCCGCTTCCCCTACCGAACGAAGATGTACTCCCGAAATTCAGTGCATCGGCATCAATTCAAGAGTGTGTTTTTGGCCTAATGTTAGATGAATCTCCATAAGAATTAAGCATGTTTTGAATGAAGAATCAAACATTGTCAATGACGATTGATATATTAATACGGTGCCTTTATGCATGTGTTTAAATTACATCTATAAAAATAAAATTCATTTAATATCAATAAAATAATGTATGTAGCCTCTTCGAAATGAGCGAAAACCTATACATATTTAGACAACTAAGTAATAGTTAAATTAAATACATGGTTAGTAAAACTCAATTTATGATTTAAATAAAATCGCTTTATATTTAAATATTATATGTGATATGTTAATTTTTAATTTACAACAATTAGTTAGTTTTTTATCGAAAAAATAAAAAAACAAGAAATTACTCTGCTATACAAAGTAATTTATACGCTAAACCAATATGAATTTAATTCTATAAAAAAATTTACTTATGTTATTTAAAGTGACAAATACAACTAAAATTAATTTTTTAATTTAATTGTTTTAAAAAGAGATGAGACAATGGAAAAAGTTATTGTTCTAGATATCATTGGGATTGGCTTTGGTCCTTCAAATATATCTTTAGCTATAGTATTAGAAGAAGAGTTTCCAAATTTAAAAGCAATATTTTTCGAGCAAGAAGAAACTTCACAATGGCAAGCGGGGCTTTTATTAGATAATTCCGACATACAAAATCACCCACTGAGGGATTTAGCAACCCCACGTAATCCAAGAAGTTACTATTCATTCACCAATTATTTATTTGAAAAAGGAAGGTTATTCGAACATCTGAATTTAGGGCTTCATTTTCCATATCGATATGAATATAAAGATTATATTAAATGGGCTGCCGATCACTTTGAACATCAGGTAAAGTATGCAACCAGAGTAATCTCAATTGAAATCCTCCGCCATGAAATCACAGGGGAAGATATCATTGAAGTAACAACCGATAAAAACGGAAAATACAGATGTAAAAACCTCATTATAGGAACGGGGAGGACACCTTACATTCCAGATATTTTATCAAGACTGGAAAGTTCTTATATTATTCATGGAGTTAAATTTAACAAAGTCATTAATCAAATAGAAAAAGGCGAAATAAAAAGCATTGCCGTTGTTGGCGGCAGCCAGTCAGCTATTGAGATATTAGTCTACTTATCAGAACGATTCCCTCATCTGAAGATTCATGGCATTTCCAGAAAGTATGGCTATCGGCTAAAAGATACTTCACCTTTCACCGGAGAAGTATATTTCCCAGAGTTTATTGATATTTTTTATAACAGTACAAGGGAGAATAAGCAACGGATTAAAAATGATTTAAATCTGACAAACTATGCAGCTTCCGATGCGGATGTATTAGATACCCTCTATCGGAATATTTATCGGGATAAATATTTTGGTGATAAAAAAATAACGATACATAATTCTGTTGATTTAAAAAATGCTACGATTGTTGACGGAAAAGTGCAAATAGTTTTGAAGAATGCATATGAAGATGAGAAAACACAAATAATCACTGTTGACTTAGTCGTTTCTGCGACAGGTTTCCGCGATATTGGCGTCGAAGAAAATCAGGAAAAATACCCCAAAATTTTACAATTGATAAAATCACATTTATTTAATACTGAATCGGATGAAATAAAAATAAATCGAGATTATCGGATAGGTTTTACCGAAGAGAAAAAACTCAATATATACCTTAATGGATTATGTGAAACCTCTCATGGTATGGGAGATGCAGGCTCTATCAGTCTAAATGCCTTTTCAAAATGGTAGGAGTATCAAAGAAACTCAGTCCAATTTTTGCGAATTTTGATTTTCCACAAACAAAAAAGCAAAAAGAAGGACTGAGTTATGCCTATCCTACCACCAATCTCCCGTAATGAACGGCGCCTGATGAAAAAAACGGCACAAAAAACACGTAATAAACAGTACAGCATTCGCATTCTGGCCATTCTTATGGCTTATCAGGGAAAATCGGTCTGCCAAATCGCTGAAGCGCTTTGCGCCGCAGAATCTTCCGTATGGCGCTGGATAAAACGTTTCAAAACTGACGGCTGGATAGGGTTACAAAGTCAGCCTGCGGGACGTCCTCGCCGATGGAACTTAACCTGCCTCCTTCCTTTAATCACCTATTTGTTGACGCTTTCTCCCCAGCAGTTCAAATATATCCGCTCTCGTTGGAGTCTTGAACTTTTTGTCATACAAATCAAAAAAATAGCTAATGTGAAAATTTCAATCAGTACACTTTACCGGTTCTTTTGTCAAAATAAGATCGTTTGGCGGCGGGCTGCCCCGACATTAAACCTGCCTGATCCGGAGTATGAAGAGAAAATGGTGCGTATTAATCAGGCATTATTGCAGGCTTCAAGCGAAAATCCGGTGTTTTATGAAGATGAAGTGGATATCCACTTTAACCCCAAGATGGGTTCAGACTGGTGTTTCAGGGGCCAGCAAAAACGGATTATTACTCCGGGCCAAAATCAAAAATATTACTTTGCGGGTTGTTATCATGTCCAAACCCGAGAAATCGTTTATACCGGTTACGGAAGAAAAAACTCTCAATTATTTATCAATATGTTAGAAAAGTTAAAAGCCCATTATCGTCACGCAAAAACACTGACAATTATTTTAGACAACTACAGAATCCATACCAGTCGGCTAGTTGAAGATTGGTTGTCACAAAATCCAACGGTAACGCTGTTATTTCTTCCGGTATATTCGCCTTGGTTGAATAAAATAGAACGGTTATGGCATTCATTGCATGAAACGGTCACACGAAATCATTGTTGCCAGTACATGTGGCAATTGATCAAAAAAATTAAGATCTTTTTGAATACAGCCTCAGCAAGTAGCTGGAAAGGAATAGGAAATATGGAAGTCTCATAATTATGAAAAGGTATTTAGTTTCATTAAGATCTCAGGAAATTATTAAATCTATTGTACGTCACAAAGGCTAACCAGAATCATTACCAATATTTGATAAAACAGGTCAATAAAAATGGAAAAAATAATCATTAAAACAGATATTCCTGGGCCAAGATCAAAACTCGCTTTACAAAAACAGGCTCAGTGGGAATCAGATGCAATATATTATCCGAAAAAGTTACCCATCGCTTTAGACAGAGCCAGTGGTCCTTACGTACAGGATGTTGATGGCAACGTATTTATCGATTTTCTGTTAGGAGCTGGCTCATTGCCATTGGGGCATTCCCATCCAGAGTTAGTTGATGAAACTTATCAGCAGGCGAAAAAATTATGTCTTGGTTTAGATTTTCCTACCCCTATAAAAGAAGCGTTTACGGAAGCACATTTTAGTATGTTGCCTGAAAAACTACGTGAATCGCATAAGCTGCATTTTTGCGGGCCTACAGGCGCTGATGCTATAGAGGCGGCAATTAAATTAGCAAAAGCATCAACGGGCCATCAGGAAATTATCAGTTTCAGAGGCGGATATCATGGTTGTACGATCGGCGCTTTATCGCTGACAGGTAATCGGCAGATGAAGAAAATTTTTTCGGGGTTAATGCCGGGAGTACATTTTTTTCCGTTCGGTTCAGAATCACAATCTCTATCCAGTTGGGTGATGAACTCACAGCAGATTGATGCAGGACTATTTCTGGAAACGGCATTAAGAGATGCAAATTCAGGTCTTGGAAATATTGCCGCTATTATTCTGGAGTTAGTGCAGGGGGAAGGTGGCCTTTACGTTGCTGAAAAATCTTTTGTATCTAAAGTTTATCAACTAACAAGAGAATTCAACATTCCTCTGATTATTGATGAAGTTCAGACGGGATGCGGCAGAACCGGAACCTGGTATGCGTTTGAGCAATATAATATAGAACCTGATATTTTTGTCACATCGAAAGGTACTAGTGGAATAGGGCTTCCTTCAGCATTAATGTTTTATAAAAAAACGCTTAAAAATTGGGTAGCAGGAAATCATATCGGTACATTCAGAGGAAACCAACTTGCATTTAGTGCCGGTGTAAAAGCGATTCAAATAATTAAGAAGGAAAATATCTTAGATAATGTGAAAAAAATGTCTTCAATTATCATTGAAAAATTGAAAACATTGAAAATTAATTTCCCATTCCTTGGTGAAATTCGCGGAAAAGGTCTGATGTTAGGGGTGGAGATATTAGATCCCGAATTGAAACAGGCCGACGGAAAAGGTGCCAGAGAGATACAAAAACTCGCACTGCAAAATGGGCTTATTACCGAACTCGGTGGCCGTGGTGATACTGTGCTTCGGTTATTACCGCCATTAAACATTAATATCAAAACCCTGGATGAAGCACTGCAAATTCTTGAGAAAACATTTACTTCTTATAATAAATTAACTCACAAAAAGGGATAATGTCATGACCGTCTTACGAAAAATGAACTGGAATGAATTAAAACACGAATATGATCTTGACGGTTCAAGACTATTGCCTTGGGAAGGTTTACAATCTCCATTTGGTGGTGCCTGGTGTATTGTGCGGGCAGGGACAACTAGCCGCTTGCATGCACACGATGAATTTGAAATGTTTATTGCAATAGAGGGAACAGCTCAGATCAAAGTGGGTAATGATATTTATATGGCAAGTAAAGGTGATCTGATCCGCATTCCATTAGATTTTGAGCATCATGTCATTAATAACAGTAATCAGGATTTCCACTTTTATTCAATATGGTGGAGTCAGGATAGTGCGTCAAAATTTTTGGCAGAAATGAAGGTATAATATGTCATGAATAGCTTTATAGTCACTATAACACCGCCAACACCTAATGGAGATCTCCATGTAGGACATATAGCAGGGCCATTTTTAAATGCAGATATTTTTTCCAGAGCACAAAAAATACAAGGGGCAAAAAGTTATCTTATTTCATATTCAGATGATTACCAATCCTATCTTGAAAGAAAAGCATTGGAAACAGGCCATTCAGCTTCAAAATTAGCAAAAGAAAATGCGAGAAAAATTAATGAATCATTAAAATTAATTGATATCAATTTAGATAATTGGCTTGAATCATATGAAAATCAATATTTCATCAATGAGGTCAGTAAGATATTTGAAAATGCAAGAAATAAAAACTTAATTGCATTCAAAAAAAGTCTTGAACCTTATTGTAGTGATTCGGAAAGATGGGGTTATGAAGCATTTGCAAGAGGCGAATGTAACCATTGTGGGCACAGTTCTGACGCAAGTCAGTGTGAATCTTGTGCCATGCCGCCTGATGCACAGGAAATGAGAAATCTGAAAAATGTGTTTACTGGAAAAGAGGTGATTTTCAAAGAAATACAAAGAGCATACTTCCTGCTGTCAAAAATACAGAATGCATTAAAGGAACGTATTTTGTCCTCTCCAATGAGAAAATCATTGAGAGAGTGGGTTGAAAATATATTTCGTAAGGGTTTAAAAGATTGGGGAATTTCCAGGCCCTATGAATCCGGATTACTGTTAAATTCCAATGAAGAACACCGTGTCCATACATGGTTTATGGGATTAGCTGGGTACTTGGCAACCTTAAAAGAATTATCGCAATTGCGTCACTCTCAGGAACAGATAGAAAATAATATAAATGATACTGATGGTATTTATGATCTGATAAAAGATGAAAATACTTATATGGTGCATTTTCTGGGCATGGATTGCTCATACAGCCATGTGATCGGATATACAGCGCTAGCAATGTCCAATCCTGATTTCAAATATAAAAATGCTTACTATACCAATGCATTTTTGAAATTAGGTGATGAGGATTTTTCCACAAGCAGGGGGAATGCTATTTGGATTAGGGATTTGGCAAATAAAGCATGTCCAGACAGTATTCGTCTATACATATCACTCATATCGCCGGAGGAAACGACGGAAAAATTCGATATAGAGAGCTTTTGGGTATGGAGGAGAGATGTATTTATTAATGTTATAGTCAGAATGGTATTGCAAATTCAGGAAAAATTAATACTGCCAGAAAAAAAATACCATGTATTTAACTCTCTTAATTATGAGGGCATCGTAAAAAAATGGAAAGAGTACTCATCTGTTAATCATTTTTCGGCAAAGAAAATCGCGAATCTGTTAATGGATACAATCAAATTAATTAACAAACAGTTGGAAAAAGGATCTATAGATATAAAGCTGGTTACATTGTTTGCATTGATTTCTGAACCAGTTATACCACGATTATCTTCTAAGCTAAAAAAGATGATGTCCATTAAAGATATTGAAGAGTTCTATTCTTTATTGAAAGCAAGTTAATCTGAGATAAAAAATGAATAAACCCATAAATATAATAATCGTGGGCGGTGGAATTATCGGGGCTACTATTGCTGCAACCTTTGTACAGGACAGGCATAACATTTCGCTTATCGACATGGGGGCCGTTGGAAACAATGGCTCCACCAGATATTCAGGTGCATTGTTCCGTGTTCACGATCCAGATATTGAAATTGCGAAACTGACAAAAAGAAGTGTTGATTTAATGAAATCCACTTATGTAGGAGCAATATTTTCTCATTCATTGAATAAATCAGGGATTATTTATGCGGTAAGAAAAAACAAGGACAACCTTGATTTAATAAACAGAAGCATTAATCAATTTTCTGACGCATCATATCCGATGAATATTATTGATTCTGATAAAGCATTTGAATTTACCAATGGCATTTATTCAAAAAATATTACCAGAGAGATTTTATTTGAGTCTAAAGGTGGATATGGTGATATAAGAAAAACCACACGAGATTTAGCATATTATATTAAAAAAGAAGGAAATTTAGTTCTTGAAAACACCAGGGTTTTAAAAATAGGCAGCCACGTCGGTTCCGCATTTGTTGATTTGGGGGGTGAAAAAATAGAGGCAGATTATGTAATCCTTGCTACAGGAGCCTGGGCAAAACAATTATCTGATAATTTACTAATTGACACAAAAAGTATTCCACTTGGAAATATTAAAGCGCCGAATAGTACTTGTATACCAGTTATTGATACACAATCGGGAACACATCTTGTTCCTCTCAGTGGTAATTTTTATCAAGCAGGTTCAAAAGTGAGGCACTCAGCAATCACGCCAGAACAATTAGGTGATTTTACTGAGGAGGCAAAAACAGATGTACGCGAAAGACTCGGAAAATTTGGTATCGATTGTGATAACACAAACATCATATCAATTGTTTCGGGTTATGATTCCTATACTCCAGATGGCAGGCCAATTATAGATTTTGTCGATTCTCATAAGCGCTTATTTACGGCAACTGGGTTTTGTGGGATTGGTTACAAAATTGCTCTTGCAGTGGCGGAACTAACAGTAAATCAAATCTATTTGAATAACTGCTTGAATGATTCTTTTATTGGCATGAAAGATAAAAATATATTTTCGCTCAGCCGATTCACAGAGTTATAGGAGTAAAAAATAATGGCAAAATTTCGTTGTGCTATTTCAGCTATTTTGGATGAAAAAAAATCTGTACATACTAAGACGGTATTTCGGGCTTTAGATGTATTTAAAGAATCGTTTACATCAGATGAGATTGAATTCATTTTATGTGAAGACTTTGGTTCTCAAGATGGAGGTGCTAAAGTAGCACAATATATTGTTAGGCAGGGAATTGATTGTGTTATCGGACACTATTCAAGCAATTCTGCTCTAGGGGCAGTAGATATTTATGCTGAAAATAATATTCCGTTGTTGCTCCCTGCCGCAACTGACGATTCTCTGACAAGAGGGAGAGAAAACACTTTCAGGATTCCACCTAGTAACAAAAATATTGTCAATACGCTTTGCTCTTTTTTAAAAATTAGGGGCATACGGATATCCGAAGTCATTGCAGACGCTAATTTATATTGTGAAAATTACAAAGAAAAAATAAAAATCACCATTGAGAGAGAATTCGATGAAGGATATCAATATAACATTGATGCCTTAATATATATAGGCACTGCTGATAAAACAGAAAGTTTTATCTTTGATAGAGAGAAAAATAATGACATAAGAATATTTATTATTACTGATGACGCTGCCAATCAATATTTAAAACTTCCTGATAATATTGCTTCTGAAAAAGTAATGGGTATAGGCCTGTCGCCTCTTCAGTTAACGAATCCATCATCAAGCTATTTGTTGAAATACAAAAGGAAATATAATGAAAACCCCGGTGTTTTCTTCAAGGAAACATTAATTGCTTTGGAGATTGTTAATTATCTGAAAAATAAAAATGATAATTTATTGACAATCTTAAATAATGAAATCATTCCCACCACATTAGGCACGGTTAGCTTCACTAAAGGGGAAAATAAAGAAAACAATCTATGCTTATGGATTAATAGGAGAAACAAATCAATACCGGATACACTTTTTCATTTTAAAACAAGGGATTAATATGAAATACAATTCAAATTTTGTCGATATAATAAATATTGGTGCTGGACCTGCTGGCTTAGCATTCGCTTGTATGTTTGATGAAGAAATTAAAAAAAATAAAATAAATTTCATTGGGAAATTTATTTGTTTGGAAAAATATAGAAATAGTGAATGGCATCCGAATCTACTGTTGCAAAATACAGATATTAATCATCATGTTTATCGTGATCTTGTTACCCCACGTAATCCACAAAGTCCGTATAGTTTTGCGATGTATTTAAAGGAAAATAACAGACTATTTAAATTTGGCTTATTAGGTAGGCCAGCAAGCCGTGTTGAATGGTCAGATTATATGAAATGGGCGGCTCAAAAACTAAGCAAATATATAGAATACAATAGGGTGGTTGATTATATTCAGCCTGTTTTAAAAGAAGGAGTCTTAACCAGCATGATAATTGGCGGTAATGGTTTTGAATTTGAAACTAGAAAAATAATACTATCGAATGGTTCAACACCATATATTCCAACGGTATTTAATAAATTTATCGGTGATAGGATTTTTCATACCTCTTCTTACCTTAAAAATTTACAAAATATGAAGCACAACTTGCCGAAACGATGGCTGGTATTGGGGTCGGGACAAAGTGCTGGGGAAGTTGTGATGGATTTAATCGGGAAACATTCTGATATTCATGTTACTTCATTACACCGTTCTATCGGATTTAAAATTGCTCAACAGGGGCAATTTCCAAACTTAGCTTTTTTACCAGAATATACAGATTATTACCGAACTCTGTCTCCGAATAAAAAAGTCGCATTTTTCCAAGACATCAAAGGGACAAACTATTCTGGAATTGATGTGGATGAAAGTCAGCAACTGTACTCGGCGATTTATGAAGATGAGATATTGGGTAGAGAAAGGATCACAATGGAAGTCAATTCGGAAATTAATTCTTTAGACTACATAAATAATGAATATGTTATGGTGATCCAAGATAAATTTACCGGTGTGAAAAAGAGCCTTTTCTTCGATGCTTGTGTCATTGGTACAGGGTACTTTCAGCCAAAAATTCCGGCACTACTTAATCACATGGAAGCATTTTTGGAAAAAGATTACAATGGTGATCTGTTAATTGATGATGAATATCGGATAGCCCTTTCTGGCAAGCCAGATGTTTTTATCTATATTAATGGGTTATCAGAACGCACACATGGTATCAGTAATGCGCAGTCATTTTCTGCTGTAGCATTGCGGGCAGAACAGATCTATCAATCAATAGAGAAACATAATGTTCTTCCTGATAACTATTTTATTTAATGATTAAAAGAAGGTAGATATGAATGAAAATACCAGAGGAAATACCTCTATAAAAAATTCTGTTATTGACTCTTTTTTTCCTGATCCTCATGTGAGGGCTAAAATAATTAATTACGTCAATGAATCGATTAATCATCACCTGATAAATTTAGATGAGGCAAAAGTCAGTCCTGTTTTATCTAAAAATGAGATTAGTGAAATAATATCAAAATATGATTTTAGTAAAGAGACCACACCGGAAGTTGTATTGAGTGACATCTTTGAATTACTGAATAATGGCATCGTGCATGTTACAAGCCCAAATTATTTTGGGCTGTTTAATCCAACCTCTTCTTTTTGGGGAGGTATTGCTGAAACCATAACTTCAATATATAACCCGCAACTGGCAGCATGGAGCCATGCTCCTGCTTGTGTTGATATTGAAAATAAAATAATTAACTATTTTGGTATTACAGTCGGTTATAATGCCAACGAGGTAAACGGTGCCTTTACCTATGGTGGTGCTGAAGCTAATTTCACTTCCCTTATTTGTGCATTAGTTAAAAAATTCCCAAACTATACAAGTACAGGTTTATCAGGAATAAATGGTAATCCGGTGTTCTACATTTCGAGTGATAGCCACTTAGCATGGCTTAAAATCGCGGTTCAAGCAGGTTTAGGAAAAAATTCGGTACGACTTATCGCTGTAGATAGAAATGGAAAAATGGATATTCAGGAATTAAAATTTGCGATTAAAAAAGATAAATCGAATGGAGAACAACCATTTTTTGTCTCTGCTACCGCAGGAACGACAAATGCAGGAACTATTGATCCGCTTGATGATATTGCTGATATTTGTAAAGAATATGATTTATATTACCATGTTGATGCAGCATGGGCCGGGGCAATATTATTCAGCGATAACTATAAACATCTTTTAAAAGGCATTGAGCACAGTGATTCAATAACAATAGATGCCCACAAATGGTTAGCTGCTCCTATGGGGACCGGTATGTTTATTTCTTCCTGTCCGGGTGTTCTTAATACAGCTTTTGCTGTCTCAACAAATTATATGCCGGGCAAACATGAAGATAATCTTGATCCATATACTAATTCTGTTCAGTGGTCACGTAAATTTAATGGCTTGAAGCTATTCATCCCTATGGCAATATTGAGCCATGCTGGGTTCAGAAACATGATTGAATATCAAATTAATTTAGGAAAATATCTCAAGCAACAATTGATCAACGATAATTGGGAAATCATTAATCTTTCAGAGTTGCCTATTGCATGTTTTACCGATAGAGATGGCTACGATCCAGAAAAAATTCTGGAAGCTATTTTAATAGAAAATAATCATTGGCTATCAATAACCAGTTATGCAGGTAGAAAAACATTACGCGCGTGCATCACCAGCTTTCGGACAACTAAAGAGAATATTGACAAACTCATTTCCAGCTTAAACCAAGCAAGGCAATTCGAAAGAGTGAAATGAATGGTGTGATGGGTAAAACTGTACTGATCTTGTGGGTGAAAGTCTCACCGTAGAAAGGATAAACCAGACCACTACATAGCGAGTCTTGTGTTTTCGGAGGTAACAAAGGAGGTGAAGCGCAGACAGCGAAACATTCGAGCCGAAACCAAAGGGTGAACGTGATAGCACTGACATACATCTAATTGTATGTGTGCTGATAGTTTCGTCCAGCTAGCAGGTAGCAGCTTCTGAAGGATCATACTAGCAAATATCCTTTCAGGAGCACACACCGGAGCCGCAGGCGTCGACAAGTTTGTAGAGAACAATGTGGAATCCAGTAAATCCTAATATTTATCAAAGGATTGAGTATTTCAGGCACAAGTGCTAAACACAAGAACGCATCCCAACCCTTTAGCCCTCGGCACAGTGCAGGAATTGAGAGATAGTGGGCAATGAGGTTATTATTGGTGCAGGCGCAAAAATTTTAGGAAATATAAATATTGGAGATAATGTACTTATCGCAGCAGGGGCTATTGTAGTAACAGATATTCCCCCATTTACTACGGCGGTAGGTATCCCTGCAAGAATATTAAAATCACATAGAAACTCGATTCAGTAATAATTAAATGAAGAATTAAATACAAATTAGTGCCTTGTCCTTTGGCACTATTTCTTTACAAGATATTTGCTTCTTCTTTTATCCAATCAATAAATGCCTTAACTTCTAAGCGATTTATTGCTTCCGGTAAAGTTACTGCATAATAGGCAAATTGGGAAGGCCAGGGCCTATCAATAACTTGAATTAACCGACCGGCACGGATTTCCTCTTCAGCATATTCTTGCGCTATCAGAGCAATTCCCTGACCGGCAACAGCGGCGCGGATCAGCAAAACATCGTCCTCAAAACAAGATCCTCGTTCAGCGCGCTCATCAACAGGAGTACCTAGTGCGCTTAGCCACAAACGCCAGTCTGAACGATTGGAATCTTGCAATAACGGATAATTAAGACAATCTAATGGTTCATTAATTGGTTGGTTTTCTTTTATTAATGAATGACTTGCTACGGGTATTAAAATTGGAACCATTAACTGCGCAACATATAATTCAGGGTAATTTCCAAGCCCGTGGCGAAGTGCTATATCAATTTTGTCCCGTTTTAAATCGCTTAAATTAGGTGATGTCCGGATTTTTATTTCAATTTGCGGGTATTGTTTCTTAAAATTACCTAGACGTGGAACAAGCCAGCAAGCTGCAAATGTGGATATGGTATCTATTGTCAACGTTTGCCTTGATTTAGACTTTTCTAATTTAGTATAAGCCGTTTCAAGATGTTCGAATGCACTAAGTAGTAATGGATAAACATTTTCTCCAGCCTCGGTCATTCGCACACCATGTCTTTCACGTGTAAATAGTTCAATACCTACTCGTTTTTCCAGCAATCGAATTTGCTGGCTGATAGCACCTGGAGTGACATTTAAGGAATGTGCGGCTGCCTTGATGCTCTTGCTTTGACCAACTTCAACAAAAGCGCGCAACGCAAGCAATGGGAGTGATTTGGCCATAATTTAATTTTTCTAAACTCTTGAGGTAAAAAATATCGTTTCACGTTTTCAATAAAAACGTGGATTATTCAACAATAATAACATCGAAGGTACTACTAATAATATTTAATTTCAAGGCTAATTCAAATGATTATCACGTATAAAATATTTTATTTTTAATACTGAATAGATTTACAAATAAGATCTTTTCATTATTTAAAAAATTTCAAATTGAAACTAATTTATTTGAGATAATTACCAGTATGACATCAGAGCAAAAAAAGCGATAACTGCTATAGTTTTTATAGCATATATCCTAATTTAAGGTTACTCACATTTTACCATAACCTATGCTCAGCCAAGCAGGAAAATTCAATGATTAGCTTGTATACAGATAGCTCTCCTAACGGATTTAAAATTACGATTGCTCTGGAGGAGTTTAATCTTCCTTATATATTAAAACATGTTCAGATCGATAAAGGTGAAAATTTATTGCCCGAATTTTTACAACTTAATCCTCACGGCCGTATACCTGTTTTAACGGATAGTGACACAAATACGACTATTTTCGAATCTGCGGCAATTCTTCTTTATCTAGCGAATAAGACGGATAAATTACTCCCTTATGAATTCAATGCCCGTTGGCAGGCGATTCAATGGTTGATTTTTCATGCGTCCAGCGTTGGGCCTATTATTGGGCAAAGAGTTTATTTTGAGATTTTTGATTCTGCTAAAAATACAGAGGCTACAGAACGATACAAAAAACTCACTGATCAAGCTTTTGCAACAATGAATAATCATTTAGCAAAAAATGCATATTTTGGAGGAAAAGAGTACTCAATAGCGGATATAGCCAATTTTGGCTGGACCCATATAGCACGCATTATCGATTTTGATTTTCATCACCATAAGCACCTAAGCGAATGGCATGACAGAATAGCAACCAGACCAGCAGTGCAGCGTGGAATTTCAATTCCTGAACCTGCTACTGGCCCCTAAAATAGAATATGGAAAAAGAAAAATGAACCAAATGACATCTGTGCATTCAAATACGGCACATAGTGCGCCATCACATCTTTTCTCTGACCATGCCGGTTATCAACGAATGTTTCGTCAGAATGAACTGACAATTGGGGTTTTTATGCCTCAGAGATTCTATCAAGGAAATATGCAGGTATTAGAAGGCCAATCAGATTTAGTGAGTCAGGCTGATAAATACGGATTTGCAGCAGTGTGGGTCCGTGATGTGCCTTTATTCGATCCTTCATTTGGCGATGCTGGTCAGCTTTTCGATCCATTCACATATTTAGCGTTTCTTAGTGCGAAAACAAAATCTATCGCTTTAGTGACAGGAAGCGCAATTTTCTCGTTACGCCACCCGCTCGATCTTGCTAAGGCCGCCACCACGATTGACAGGCTTTCTGGCGGGCGTTTAGTCCTTGGGATAGCATCTGGTGACAGGCCGATTGAATTCCCAGCATATGGAATCGAATATGACCAACGTGGCAAACGTTTTGCCGAAGCTGTCATTTATTTTCGTCAGTTAATGAAGGAAGGTTATCTCAACATTCATTCTCTTCTCGGTAATTTTGATGGAGCTGAATTTCTTCCCAAACCTACTTTTGGCGCAATCCCACTTATTGTGACTGGTTCTTCACGTCAACCTTTGGATTGGATAGCAGAGCATGCCGATGGTTGGCTAACATATCCTGAATCAACTTATAACAAATCAGGCCCATTAAGGTTAGCTGAAAAAATTAAGGCTTGGAGGCGTTTGATTCCTAACAACGAATTTCGCCCACATATGACAAATGAGTGGATTGATTTAGCCGATGATCCAAATTACCCAAGAACGCCATTACGTGGTGGTTACATACTAAAAACGGGACGAAATGGCCTTATTGCATTGCTGGAAGAATGGAAGGATGCCGGCGTAAACCATGCTGCAATAGGAGTACATTTTTCGGAAAGACCGGCACCAGAAGTACTGCAAGAACTGGCTGAATATGTGCTCCCATATTTCCCTTCTCACACAGAAATACAGCCCGCTAAAGTAAACTGGTAAACGAATTACGAGTGAATACAAAAGATAATAGGATAGAACTATACCGCATTTGAGCAATCAGGCATTGGGATTAAGTGGAAG
This sequence comes from Xenorhabdus siamensis, assembly GCF_037996745.1. Taxonomy (NCBI): domain Bacteria; kingdom Pseudomonadati; phylum Pseudomonadota; class Gammaproteobacteria; order Enterobacterales; family Morganellaceae; genus Xenorhabdus; species Xenorhabdus siamensis. The sequence goes on along the minus strand of NZ_JBBMXE010000009.1, from coordinate 212,597 downwards.
CAGTCGCGCCGGAACGAAACAGGCGATCTCTGATATCACATTTCAGTATGTTTATCAGAAGGCACTTGAACATGATGCTGGATTTGCTATCACACTGAAGCTAGCCCGCTTGCTGGAGTCACGTTCTCAGGAAGCGGTGCAATGTGGTACTTCATTGAAAAGCTGGCGGAAACAGTTAGCGTAAATTCGATTTTAAAAAGACTTATCGTTGTGGGGTAAATTAGTGACCCCACAACGCCTTTCTCTTGTTTCACTTCTTACTTGTCCCTAGGGGCTGTTGACGTTTTGTGAAGGGAATTTGAACGGCATGATGATCTGGTATCCTTGTTTTCGCCAAAAAACCGTTACCTTGAGAACCTCATGCCGAGAACTATGTTACCAGCTCTTTTGTGGAATAAGCTATTTTTATTCATGCAACAAAATGGACTTGTCTACAACAAAGAAGAACACTGACTCACTCTCGAAGGCATCCTTTACCGTATGAAAACAGGTATTCCATGGCGTGAATTGCCTGATGAATTTGGCAAATGGAACACGGTCTTTAGACGTTTTAATGCTTGGTCAAAAAAAGGCATTTTTGGTTTTTTATTCAAAATGCCGATAAGGGTTACGATAGCGAAGCCTTCAGGGAAGCCATCAAACGAGAAGGGGCGACACCGGTCATTCCGTACCGGAAAAACAGCCGAAAATCGGATAAGCAGATTGATAACGGTTTATACCGTTATCGTCATTTAGTGGAAAATGAGTTTGCGAGAATCAAACATTTTCGTGCAATAGCAACAAGATACGATAAATTAGTACAAAATTACGCCAGTATGTTGACACTGGCGTTTATCATCGTCTGGCTACCCATGTGGACAGAATGAATAATGAATGCAAAACGTCAACAAGCCCTAATAAAAATAATTCTAATAAATGAATATCTTATATTATCAGAAAAGCGTTTTGTTTTTGTAATGACGATCATTAATATGAAAAAGGCTTCAGGATATTGTGATGCAAGGAGAATATCGGCATCGGTTGGTGGCTTTAGTGAGCAGGATAATGAAACGATTGAGGTGAAGGAAGGTTTTGACGGTTTTAGTAATTTATTGAAAAAAGAAAGGTTTTTGGGTTCAAAAAATAATCAATAAGAAAACATTTCCAACTGGATAATTTGGGTTCAGAATGGTATGAAATGTCACCATTCATGAAATGTTAATAAAAAATGGCTTATTGCCATTATTTCAGCTTTCAATTTCGGCGTACTGCGTTTATTATGCGCGCTTCGTAATTTCAACCGGCGCCACTGGCTTTGAGCTTCAGCGGAGAAATGATGTCTCCTGCTAGCTGACACAGTCTTTTCCCGTGGCGGTTCTATCTGCATTATTCCAAGGGATAGATGATAGCATAAATGACTGAGAATACCTCTCTGATACCGCTCGTTGAACTAAAAGCCTTGAGTAAGGGCTTCGACGGCAAACAAGTTATTTCACAGCTCGATCTGACAATCAATGATGGCGAGTTCTTGACCATTCTTGGGCCATCCGGTTGTGGCAAAACCACAGTACTTCGTCTGATTGCCGGGCTGGAAGATGCCGACAGCGGCAAAATTTTACTGGAAGGGCAGGATATTACCGATATTCCGGCGGAGCATCGTCACGTTAATACGGTCTTCCAGAGTTATGCCCTGTTCCCCCACATGACCGTATTTGAAAATGTTGCCTTTGGGCTACGTATGCAAAAAACACCGGAAAAAGAGATTGCTCCGCGTGTTGAAGAAGCATTACGCATGGTTCAGCTTGAAGAGTTTGCTCAGCGTAAACCTGCTCAGCTTTCCGGCGGGCAGCAGCAACGTGTGGCGATTGCCCGTGCGGTTGTTAACAAACCGAAGGTTCTTCTGCTGGATGAATCGCTGTCGGCGCTCGATTATAAGCTGCGTAAGCAGATGCAGAACGAGTTGAAAGCGCTCCAGCGTAAACTGGGTATCACCTTTATTTTCGTGACGCATGATCAGGAAGAAGCGCTGGTGATGTCTGACCGTATTGTGGTTATGCGTGATGGACGTATTGAACAGGATGGCACACCCAGAGAGATCTATGAAGAGCCGAAGAATCTGTTTGTTGCCCGTTTTATTGGTGAAATCAATATCTTTGATGCCAAAGTGTTGCATCGTGTTGATGAGCAACGCATACGCGCTGACGTGGAAGGCCATGAATGTGACATCTTCACGCCTCTGTCAGTAACTGCCGGACAAACGTTGAAGGTACTGCTACGCCCGGAAGATTTGCGTGTAGAGGAGATCAACAATGGTGAGCAGGTATCAGGTCTGATTGGTTATGTCCGTGAACGTAACTACAAAGGCATGACGCTGGATTCCGTGGTTGAGATGGAAAACGGCAAAATGGTTATGGTGAGTGAGTTCTTCAATGAAGATGATCCCGATGTTGACCATTCCTTGAATCAGAAGATTGCTGTCACTTGGGTAGAAAGCTGGGAGGTTGTGCTGGTCGATGAAGAAGACGCGTAAACTATTCCAGAATATTGTCATTACAGGCATGGTTTTTTGGCTGATGCTGTTTGTTTTTCTGCCGAATTTGATGATTATCGGAACCAGCTTTCTGACTCGTGATGATGCTAATCTGGTGCAGATGGTTTTTTCGCTGGATAACTATACCCGCTTGTTCGATCCGCTATACGCCGAGGTGCTGATACACTCGCTGAATATGGCTATCGTTGCAACGTTGTGTTGTCTGGTGATTGGTTATCCATTTGCCTTTTTTATGGCGCGGATGCCGAAAAAGCTGCGCCCGCTGCTATTGTTCCTGCTTATCCTGCCATTCTGGACGAATTCTTTAATTCGTATTTATGGTTTGAAGATGTTTCTCAGTACCCGCGGTTATATGAATGATTTTCTGCTGTGGACTGGGATTATCGATAAACCGCTGCGCCTTATGTATACCCCCGAAGCTGTGGTGTTGGGTCTGGTTTATATTCTACTGCCATTTATGGTGATGCCTCTCTATTCCAGCATTGAGAAGCTGGATAAATCTTGTCTGGAAGCGGCACGTGATCTGGGAGCAGGGAAATTGCCGACTTTTGTCCGCATCATCATACCGCTGACTATGCCGGGTATTATTGCTGGCTGCCTGTTAGTGCTGCTGCCTGCGATGGGGCTGTTCTATGTGGCTGATCTGATGGGGGGGGCGAAAAACCTGTTGATCGGTAATGTGATTAAAAGTCAGTTCCTCAACATTCGCGACTGGCCGTTTGGTGCGGCAACCAGTATTTGTCTGACGCTGGTTATGGGGTTGATGTTATGGATTTACTATCGTGCGGCTAAGCTGCTGAACAAGAAGGTGGAACTGGAATGATCGGACGCCTGTTGCGCGGTGGTTTTATGACCATCGTTTACGCTTACCTGTATATCCCGATTATTATTCTGCTGGTAAGTTCGTTTAACCAGTCACGCTTTGGCATTAGTTGGCAGGGGTTCACGACAGAGTGGTACAGTCTGTTATTCAGTAATGACAGCCTGTTGCAAGCCGCAGGGCATTCTCTGACAATGGCGATTGTTTCTGCCACATTTGCCACAATGATTGGTTCATTAACCGCGGTTGCCCTGTATCGTTATTCATTCCGTGGCAAAAAGTTTGTTAGCGGTATGCTGTTTGTGGTGATGATGTCGCCGGATATTGTGATGGCGATTTCGTTGCTGGTGCTGTTCATGCTGCTGGGCGTTTCACTGGGATTCTGGTCACTCCTGTTTTCTCACATCACTTTTTGTTTACCGTTTGTGGTGGTAACTGTCTATTCTCGTCTGAAAGATTTTGATGTCAAAATGCTGGAAGCAGCCCGCGATTTGGGAGCAAGTGAACTGACTATCCTGCGTAAGATCATCCTGCCGCTGGCGATGCCGGCAGTCATGGCGGGATGGTTGCTGAGTTTTACCCTGTCGATGGATGATGTAGTTGTTTCTTCATTTGTGACGGGGCCGAGTTATGAAATCCTGCCGCTTAAGATTTATTCAATGGTAAAAGTGGGAGTTTCACCGGAAGTAAACGCATTAGCTGCTATTTTATTGGCTATGTCACTGGTATTAGTGCTGATTAGCCAATTTGTGATGCGTGATCGTACAGGGAAGTCTTAACTTTAATTTAAGCGTAGTCACAAGTTGGCTGCGCTCTTACTTCACTAATAACCTCATTTTTATCCCAATTAACCAGAATTTCTTTCCCAATCTCCAATTTAACAAGGAATAAGTGGCTTTACCCCATGAAATGACGCTCTTATAATAGCCATTTTTTTGGGGTAGGTTCATGTCGAACCTGCTATATACGGTAATAACGCGATAATTACGCACCAACTGCGGGGAAACACTACATGAAAAACAGCATGAAAAAGTGGTTCTATCTGTTAGCCGCTGGGATGATGGCATTAAGCATTGGTTCGGTGAATGCTGCTGTCGCTGATGATGGCAAAACACTCTATTTCTACAACTGGACTGAATATGTTCCGCCTGGTCTGCTCAACCAGTTCACTAAAGAAACTGGGATCAAGGTGATTTATTCCACCTATGAATCTAATGAGAGTATGTATACCAAGCTGAAGACTTATAAAGATGGGGCTTATGATTTAGTTGTGCCATCCACTTATTTTATCTCCAAAATGAGTAAAGAAGGGATGTTGCAAAAAATCGATACAAGCAAACTCAGCAACTTCCATAATCTTGATCCTAATCTGCTGCATAAGTCTTTTGATCCGAAAAACGAATATTCCATCCCTTATATTTGGGGAGCGACTGCTATTGGTGTCAACAGCGACAGTATCGATCCCAAAACCATTACTTCCTGGGCTGATTTCTGGAAGCCTGAGTATAAAAATAGTTTGGTATTGACGGATGATGCTCGTGAAGTTTTCCAGATCGCGCTGTTAAAACTGGGCTACTCCGGTAATACAACCGATCCGAAAGAAATTGAGGCGGCGTATAATGAACTGCAAAAGCTAATGCCCAATGTACTGGCATTCAATTCTGATAACCCTGCTAATCCTTTTATGGAAGGTGAAGTTGATGTCGGCATGATGTGGACAGGTTCTGCTTATGTTGCGCGTCAGGCTGGAACACCTATCGATATTATCTGGCCGAAAGAAGGCGGAATTTTTTGGATGGATAGTCTAGCTATTCCGGCAAATGCTAAGAATGTCGATGGCGCGATGAAGCTGATTAACTTCCTGCTGCGCCCTGAGATTGCGGCGCAGGTTGCCGAAAAAATTGGCTACCCGACACCCAATCTGGCTGCGAAGAAACTGCTGCCAGCGGCTGTGTCAGGGGATAAGTCACTGTATCCTGATGAAGCAGTGATCCAAAAAGGGGAATGGCAGAGCGACGTTGGCAATGCTAATGTCCTGTATGAAAACTATTTCCAAAAACTGAAAGCGGGTCAGTGATCTGAGATTTAATGAGAATGAAAGGGAGTGTCTGGCTCCCTTTTTAATTCTTGAGAATTACTGTTTAAAGACCTAGTTAACCTGAATTCTGGATAAGAAATTGACGAGAGGCCTGTTCCAGGAGCAAAGTTTTGGTGAAAGCCTAAAACGACTCCGGGGAGGAACAGGCCATGGACAAGTTAGTTGAAATTTTCTGCGATGTCGACGACTTTTGTCGTCTTTTCATCCCCCAGTGGGCGCAGTTTTGTCTCGATAACGGATACCGCCTGCGCCGCAGACAAGGCCGCATGTATCCCAGTGAAATCATGACAATTTTAATCCTCTTTCAGCGGTCGCATTACCGTGATTTTAAAAACTTTTATTTGGAGCATATCTGGCAATACCATCACCGCGACTTCCCCTCCTTGCTCAGTTATACCCGTTTTATCAGCGTTGCCCCGTCCGTTTTGGTCCCCTTATCCAGTTATCTGACTCAATTAAAAGGAAAACCGACAGGCATTGCTTTTATCGACTCCACGAGTTTGCGCGTTTGTCATAACATCCGTATTCCTCGTCATAAGGTCTTTCAGGGCATAGCGCAACGCGGAAAAACCTCAATGGGATGGTTCTATGGGTTCAAATTACACCTGATTATTAACCATCTGGGCGAAATTTTAGCGCTTAAAGTGACCCCGGGTAATGTGGATGATAGGGAGCCTGTACGCGAATTATCAAAAGATCTCACGGGTTCTCTTTACGGCGACAAAGGATATCTGAGTCAGGAATTGGCGGATGATTTAGCTAAAACGGATATCACCTTTATCACGAAAAAGCGCCGCAACATGAAAGCGCTTGCACTGGCTGAGTGGGATAAGGTTATGCTTAAAAAGCGTTTTATCATTGAAACGATTAATGGACAATTAAAAAACGGCTCTCAATTAGAACATTCTCGTCACCGAAGTATAACCGGTTTTTTGTTAACCATTTTAACGGGATTGATTGCTTACTGCCTTAAAGAGAAAAAGCCATCACTGAAAATTTTCTACTCAGAAGAAGATATTTCAGTAATAGCTTAAGCGGAATTGGGGTTAGTTACGATGCCAGTTAATGAAGCTTTCCAAGAGGTAATAGTCTCTGTTTTGAGGAAGTAATATTGGCTGTTTTGCAAAATTCCAGAAAAGTTGCTTAACCATCGGGCCACCATTAATACTTTCTGAAACCAGTAACTGCATATTATCGTCAATACTGATAGACCCCATATCGAATGCAGAATGGTGTAATGAACATAAGGCAAGCCCGTTGTTTATGGTACATGGTCCACCATATTGCTTCCATTTGATGTGTGCGGCTTCCAGACCAACAGGTGTATCGTCATGCCGTAGGTTGTAGCCACATATTGCACACTCGTAGTTATAGACGCGCAGTATCTGCTGACGGAAATGGGGATCACGCAGTCGCCAGAAAAGTAAGGTGGGATAGTGATTTTTACGTCTTGGACCAAAATGATTAAGGAGATTCAGTAATGGCTGGTGGATCTCCTCTCCATAATCAAACAGTCGTTCATGGCCTTTCTGGTATTGAGAGAGGACATACAACAACAATAACGGCTTATGTGGGGCACGTTGATCCCCTTTGCGCCATACAGAAAGGTTTGAGATCGCAACTTGTAGTTCTTTGATTGTAGGCATGTAAGTTGTTTGATTAAGGGATAAAGGTATAGGTATAAAGGTATTGCGATCATGCTCGCAAAAGTGGTGAAGGGCAAGGTGTTAGTTGAATGAGTAATACTATCTGGTATTCGATGGAACTAAGACAAATCAAGCAATGTATATCTCATTTCCTGAGCAGGGAATAAACTTCCACCGTATAGACAAAGGCTGGTTTTGACCAGCCTTATTATTTAGATTCGCTACTTTTTCAATTCAAAGCCCTGCGCGCGTATCAATTGGTTCATTGATTTCAAATCAGCCATTAGATCATCGACATTGTTACTCAACAAATTTTGGTGCATTTCACTAAACGCAACACTCATTTCCTGCAAGCTCTGTATGGTCAATAAATTAGCTTCTTGGAATTGAGAGCTGCTAGCCTGATGTTGTTTGAGTGTTGCGAAAGATTCCACGGCATTCTTAATCATAGGTAAGTAGCGGTTAAGAAATGTTGTTCCCTGTGGGATATCCCGTTCATCTTCTTTCATACAATCAATGATTGCTCGAGTTTTTTCTTCTATTTTCCCAAGATATGGCCACATTTCGTCCGAAACATTAGGCTGGTAGGCCATGATTAAAGCTAATTGATGATAATATTCTCTAAACGCATCTGATGTATTTTCTTTTTCCTGCTCATGGTTTTTGACGATTGTTTTTCTTGTAGTCTCTTCTGCTGCACTTTTTATCTCATCCTCAACTTTTTTTATTTCTTCATTGAGTTTTCTTTGCTCAAAATTACAGGCTACAAAAAGTAGAGCAGCATAAGTGATACAGAACCAGATTGGAAATAGTTGAAAATATTGTATCAATGCTGATACGAGTATAAGACATCCTATTATCAATAGAACAAACCGCCCACCTTTTACTGATTGCTTACCAATAGATTTGATAAGCAACATAGCAAGACCTGTAAGTAGAATGAACAAAGGTAATAAGTTAGCAAACGTACACAATATTAACAGTAATACGATAATGAAAGATTGCCGAACATTGGAACTATGCTCATTACGAGGAGGCCAAAGAGCAACCATGCCAATATAATTAGAGAGAACAATGAGTCCTTTAATAGATGAGCTATGAATCCCTTCCCAAAGTTTCCAATTCGTTGTTATACCAATGACTATAGAGCTAGTAAACAGCCCTATAAAATGAATTAACAAACGCTTAATAAATGCTTTTATGGTATCCACAATAAAGCCATTCCTTAAAAGCCTTCCCGTAAGAGGAAAGCTCTTATTTAAAAAATTAACACGTCTTTATGAACAAGCCGATTATTGATATTTCGTCACTGCGGTATTTAAACGCTGGCGTAGATTTTCTTCCATATTGGCAAGTTCAACCTCCACCTGAGCACGCTTGCTTTTCGCATCAGAAGCAATGCGCATAGTCTCTTCAATTGTATTGACCAGACGGTCTTGTACTTCACGTAAGGTTTCCGCATCAATAATGGAACGTTCAACTTCTGTCGCTACGGCAATACTGTTCTGTTGCAGAATTTCGGCATTTTTGCGCAGTAATTCATTAGTGGTATCGCTAACTTCTTTCTGCAATTTGGCTGCCTTGCCTTGTGCATTCAGAGACAATTGCAATACTAACTGACTCTTCCAGATTGGCAGAGTAGTCAGGATACTGCTTTGGATTTTTTCAGCCAGTTGCTGGTTATTGCTTTGTACAATACGGATTTGCGGGGCAGTCTGAACCGCTACAGCTTTTGACAGTTCCAAGTCATGAATACGGCGTTCAAAGCGGGTGATGTTTTCCATCAGATCTTTCACACTCTGTGCATCCATCATATCTTTGGACATTTCTGCTTTCATGCGCAGTTCAGGCAGAAGTTCGTTTTTTACCTGTTCCAGCTTCTGTTTACCGGCTTCAACATAGAGTGCAATGTCTTTATAAAAACCCAAATTGCGGGTATAGAGCTGTTCCAGTACATTAATATCCCGAACCAGCGTAGTCATTGCATTATCAAGATGGACGGTAATTGCATCCACCTGTTGAGTTAAAGTTCTGCTATCAATAACTGCGCGCTCTGCTTTTTTGAACAGGCCACCAATCAGAGGAAGGTTTCTAAAAAAACTACTTGTTTTTTCTTCTTCAGTCAGTGCACCATTCTCACGTACAAACATGACCAGATCAGATAATTTCTTACCGACAGCGCCGGCTTCTTTTGAACGAACATTCTCCAGTAAAGAATCAGCAAAGCGGGCAATTTCACCCATAGGTTTAGCGCCATAGCTAATGACCGCAGTTGGTTGGAAAATATCAATTTTCTCTATCAGAGCGTTGACTTTTTCCTGATCAAACCGATCCGCGAGTTGGGTAGAGTTGGTTTGGCGATCGAACGATGGTATAGGCATAGATTCCGTATTCATGAAGTAGTCCAATTGTAAAATGAATGTATATCCGTTGTTTTTCAAGTGGTAGCTTTGTGGGCGGGTTAAGTTCCTTTACCATCGCGCTATATCTTGAAATCCATAGGGCATAACTAGGTATAATATAAAGAATATTATACGATTTTCTCTGTTTGTTTAAAACCAATTCACTTAAGAATATGATATTTCGATTTAATAGATAAACATAATAATTTTTTGATTTAAAATTTGGGGGCCATTTCAGGGGTTATTGATGTTAAAGTTATTTTTAGTCAGATGATTGTTCTTGGAGAGTCCTGTGCTTAGTCTTTAGCTTTGGTTTTTTGTGGTAATCCTTCACAGTATTTATCCGTTTAAATAAAATATATACCAAGCTCCATTTTGGCTTGTTTTAATCGTTGGTCGAGACGTGAATACATTATGGAGATTCGGGCACATCATTCTTTTATTTTTATTACTTCCATTTAATCAATAGATTTATCCGGTAGAAATAAAACTGAACTGATATCAGTTTTAAATTTTATGATTCAATGAAGTTGGTTTAAGGAGTATTATTGCTAAATACAGCATAATTAGAAAGCTGTTTTTATGAGTCTTCAAAATGATAATTGATGTTTATATCAAAATTGTAATCGCATCATTCAACGCTATACTCCAAACTACAAGAGTTGATTTCGGGTTAAATACTCTAACCAGAGGATACATATTATGAAAAGCTTGAAGTTATCAGTTGCAGCATTACTGGTGTTGTTTTCAAGTGCAGTAATTGCGGCGCCCACGGTATCAACAGATCACACTGCCAAAACTGGCACAACAGTGGAAAAGAGTGTCAAAACAACCAAAAATAAAATGAGTTCGTTAGAAAAGAAAGCAGGTGAAAACAGCAAGAAATCAACGAAGAAAGGAAAAACTAAAGCTAAAAAAGGTGTGAATACTGCCCTTTGTAAAGACGGAACTTATAGTAAGAGTAAATCGCGTAAAGGTGCATGCTCACGCCACGGTGGTGTAGCCAAATGGTTATAGTTTTCCGATGACTTTTCATTATGTCTAATTAGGGGGCTTAGGCCCCCTAATTACTTTCCAATAAGAATCTCTTTTTTAAATTTTTACGCTTCATATATCCGTTATTGTGAGAGTAATATTATTTTTAATATTGTGTCCTTATTTATTTAATCTAACTATTAAAACATGATTAACCACTAAAATAGATAACTAAAAATAGATAAAATTATATCTAATGATTCACATAACTAAATTAATTTCTGTATTGATAATTTAAGATGGGTGCGAAATGATTTTTTCATTAAAAATAAATAAGTTAATCATAATATCGTGAATCAAATATTCTTTATTTTAGATAAAAATAGTCGAAAAATATGTGATGAATAACACTATTTGCCAGATAAAATCCCAATAATTATTACACTTATTTACGGTATTAAGTAAAAAATATAGATTATTATCAGTAACGTGCTAATATTCGTTACGTAATTAACCTTACGAAGCACGAATAAAGATAGCTATATATTGATTGCTTTGTTAATATTCGTGTGTTTTTTATCCAGAGTAATAAAACGAGGAGAAGCAAATGCCCTCTCGAATGATGATGAGGACAACTGCGGTCTTCGCTTTCTTTCTCTCTTTAATCTTTACTGGATTGAGCAATGCTTCAACCAATAGCTCAAAAGTGAAAGAGTATTCTCACAGTGGCATAAAGTATCATTTGCCTGATTTGCGAAAATACCCTTCAGGTATACCCAGGAAGAAAGCGTTTTTAGATATTGTTGTCCCTGTAATTGATAAGCATAATCAACAGATTATGCAAGACCGCACATGGCTCCTGTCGCACTATAAATCACATAAATGGTCTGCACAGGATATCAGACGATTGCAGAGGATCTGCATGGATTACAAAATGACTTGTACCTCACCAAAACGGGTCGATTGGCATAATTTGTTAAGTAGGGTTGATATTATTCCGACCCATTTTGTTGTTACTCAGGCTGCCGCAGAATCAGGATGGGGAACATCAAAACTGGTGCAGAAAAACAATAACCTGTTTGGAATGCGTTGTCGCTCATGCGGCAAAGCTAAAGGGAAAATTAAAGGTTATTCAGTTTATGATTCGATTGAAGACTCTGTTGTCGCCTATATGAAGAATATGAATACGCATCGTGCTTATGAGTCACTGCGTACTTCACGTGCAAGGCAGAGAATAGCACAGGTGCCACTTAATACCAGCAAACTGATCGATCATCTTAAAGGTTATTCCGAATTAGGTGCTGGTTATAATCGTTATTTACATAAAGTATTTAATGGCAATAAGGAATTGATTTCACAAGTACAGGAATACGGGAAGTGATTGCCAATAAATACGAGTAAATATGGTTATTCTTTAATAATCCGCACTGTATTAATTACAATGTGGATTATTTTTTTATCATGATAGTCTAAAAAACCGTTAGCACATCATAGCATCGCGAAATAGATCATGCCGACAATTGCTCCTGTTGTACCTAAAATAGTTTCCATGATTGTCCATGTTTTTAAGGTCTGTCCTTCTGTTGCCCCGGTAAATTTACCGAACAACCAGAAACCAGAATCATTGACATGGCTGAAGATCAATGAGCCACCAGCGATACATACAGAGAGTGCTGCCATTTGTGCACCGGAATAACCCAATTCACCGATAACAGGCAGTATCAGGCCGACAGTGGTCAGGCAGGCAACAGTGGCTGAACCTTGTATCACACGTACAGCACCAGCCAGAATAAAACATGCCAATGCGATTGGCAGGCCGGCACCGACCAATGCGTTACCCAACGCAGGCCCTACACCGGAATCAATCAACACTTGCTTGAAGACACCACCCGCCCCTGTAACCAGTAAGATAATTCCCGCTGGTTGGATTGCCGCAGAGCAGACATCCATTACTTTTTCTTTGCTCATGCCACGACGAATTGCCAGGCCATAAATCGCCACCAGGCAAGCAATTAAAATCGCGGTGAAAGGATGACCGATAAATTCCAGCCACTGATACAGTACAGATTGTTTATCAACAAAACGGGCGCCAATAGTTTTCAATCCGACTAATACTAATGGAAATAGCACCAGCACCAGACTGAACGCAAAAGAAGGCATCTGGTTCTTACCAATGCTTGGTGTGCCCAGATCTTTGGGTAAATCCAGAGTGACATACTTGCTGATGAAATTACCGTATGCGGGGCCAGCCAGTAACATACCGGGAATTGCCGCACTCAGGCCAATCAGGATCATCCAGCCAAAATCCGCACCCATTTGAGACGCCAGCATCATTGGCGTTGGCCCCGGCACCAGAAATGCCGCCGCTGCTGCCACCCCGGCAAACAATGGAACTGCCAGTTTTACCACATTACCGCCAGTCCGACGTGCAACAGCAAAAACCACGCCGATCAACAGTACAATCGCTACATCAAAAAACAGGGGTAATGCACAGATAAGGCCTGCAATGCCTAGCGCATAATTAGCCCGTTTTTCACCGAAGCTGCCCAGTAACTTCACGGCGATTTGATCTAGTGCGCCTGTTTCATGCAGGATTTTGCCAAACATGGCCCCTAATGCGACTACAATAGCAAGGAAGCCCAATGTGCCTGACATACCGTTTTGCATAGTTTGAGCGATTTTTTCTAATGGCATCCCGGAAAAAATACCGGCTCCCATTGAAACCAACATCAAGGCGATAAAGGCGTGCATTCGGGCCTTCATCACCAAAAATAGCAGCAGAAGAACAGAGCCGACGGCTGTCAGCACCAGCGTTAATGTACTCATTAAGGCGCCTCAGTAATATGGTGGATTGTTCTAATTGTGTTTTTAATTACTTCATCAAGAGCTGGTTTGATATCAATAACATGAACATCTTTTTCGTCCCTCGTCGGTTCTTCTAATGCCTCGAATTGGGAGATCAGCATTTGTGGTTTGAAAAAATGACCTTTACGTGCTTTCAGACGGCCTTCAATTAATTCAAAATCCCCCTGCATATACAGGAATGACAAGTTCTTGTTACCGTTACGTAGGATATCGCGGTAGCGTTTTTTCAGGGCAGAACATACCAGCAAAGAGATGTTATTGGTACGTTGCATGGCAAAAATGGCATCATTAAGCGCTTCCAGCCATGGTTGACGATCATCATCATTCAAGGCATGGCCTTCTGCCATCTTCTTGATATTGGCGCGGGGATGAAGGAAATCTCCATCTAAAAATGCAGCATCCAGTTTACGGGTAATACCATTGGCAACGGCAGATTTACCACTGCCGGATACCCCCATCAATATAAAAACATGGTTTGGCTGCCGGGTATCGTTCATCATCAAACTCCTTTATGCAGATTTTGTCACTTGGTCATCCTTGTGATTGAACTGCAATATTTTCTTTGTGAAATATTATCTGTGAAATGTTACCGGTAACTATTTATTAGAAACATTATCAGTAGCAAAGGATAGGGAGCAATTAATCAAGATTGCTAAAAAAGGAAAATGTGAGGACTATCGCAATTGAAGAAGGGAAAATATCATTTTAAGCTACAAAAATTAAACACTTTCACCTAATGAAAGTGTAAATCCAACGTCAATAAGGGTTCGCTCTGGTTTTTCGCCCTTCAGGCGGGTAAGCAATGCTTCTGCTGCCTTGCGTCCCATTTGGTTACGGGGAGTCAGTACGCTGGCAAGTTTGGGAGTCATTACCTGGCCGACATCATGTCCATGGAAACCCGCTACAGCGATGTCTCCCGGTACTTTGATCCCCTGACGCTGACATTCAAATATTGCTCCAATCGCGATATCGTCATTGGTACAAAACAGGCCGTCGACATCTGGATATTTCAGGTAAGTTTCCTGTAAGAGTTGGGCACCCAATGAGTAAGATGAGCTGGCAGACGTCATCATTTTTCTTGGTTGTAACCCTGCATTACGCATTGCCATTTCATATCCTTCCAAACGGATCAATGCCCTTTCATCTTGTCGGGCGCCGAGGTAGACAACATTCTGGCAACCACGTCCAAGCATGGATTCTGTCATCTGACGTGCTGCTTCAAAATTATCAATACCAACAGCGACATCAAGGCAGGGCGATACACTGTCCATCAGTTCTACAACGGGGATACCCGTGGTTTCCAATACTTTCAGGGTCTTGGGAGTATGTGTTCGTTCGGCCAAGATCAGTCCATCAATATTATAGGAAAGCAGGGAGAGCAGACGCTCTTCTTCTTTCTGTGCTGAGTAGCCGTAATGCGCGAGCATAGTCTGATAGCCATGACAATCTGTCACATGTTCAATACCGCGGATAACTTCGGCGAATACCTGATTGGTTAATGAAGGAAGCAATACCCCGATTGTCCGGCTGGTGGAATTGGAAAGAATATCCGGTACACGATTAGGAATGTAGCCCAGTTGATCCAAAGCCGCAGCAATCCGTTTCCCTAAGGCTTCGGAAACCTGATTTGGATGACGTAAGAAACGGCTGACCGTCATTTTTGTGACTCCAACGAGGTCTGCAACATCTTGTAAAACGGGGCGTTTTTTCTTCATTTTCAATGCGGTGCAATCAATATGAGAGGAGTAAGCTAATCAAGTGTGGTTTTAACACGTTTAGACACCAAAATAATACGATTTTTAGCAAAAAATTCTGGTTGACTCACATTCCATGGAGACTGCACTTATTCGTCAACTGCCATAAAATTTTTTCTGATATAGATATCAGGAACAGTTACTTACTCCGATCCAGTTAATTTATCGAGAGCATATAGAAATTATCAGAGTAAAAAAATAATCAGCCTGAAATTATTTATACAAAAGTCACTCATTAAAATATTTTCTATAATTTATTAATTTGTAAGCATTTTTTGATAATGGTGCATAAGGTGGATCATGCTAGTCTGCCGAGTCTTTCATTTTTCTTTGAGTGTATTATGACCTTAACTAACTTCAGTAAATTGTTAGCTGCTACATTCTGCCTTGCAACTTCATACAGTTATGCAGGAAATGAGCGCCCACTGTTTTCATTGACGATGACTGAATCTGGTGTACCGCAAACGAATAGCGATGGTAGTTTGTCCCACTCTGCAAAATCAGAATCGCATGTTCTGCCGATTTGGAGGGATAAAGCTCAAGCCAAAGGCTATGATCTTCCTGAGCCATTTGGTGTCAGTTATGGTTATATGAACCTGCGCCAGGATGTTATTGTGGATAGTATTAAGTTTGAATTTACTAATCCAAAGGTGAATGAGAACTGGAAAGATAAGATCATTGTTAATGCAGGTGATACACGTAGCAAAAATGAAACCCAATTATTGAAGCTGGATACATGGGTTCTTCCTTTCCTAAATGTATATGGTGTTTATGGAAAGACTAAAGGCAAATCTAATACAAACCTGGACAATATTTTTGTTTTTGATGATACCGATACTTATAAAAATATTCCTTTCGAGCTAAATTTTAAAGGAAAAAGCTATGGCGGAGGTGCAACATTTGCTGGTGGATATAATCAATTCTTTGCCACTTTAGATGCTAACTATACACGTACTAATCTGGATGTTTTAGACGGTGATATTAGTGCTTTTGTTGTCACACCACGTGTCGGTTATGAGTTTGTTTTCAACCCCTTATTTACTGGTCAGGGAAATAGTAAAGTTCAGGTATGGGTTGGTGCTATGTATCAGGATATCACTCAGCGTTTTAAAGGAGATGTAAGCAACCTCAATTTACCATCTGAAATTGAATTCTTATTTAATATGCTTAAATACCAGTCAGATGTTAAATTCGACGTCAAACAACATCTTGCCCATAAATGGAATAACACTGTCGGTGCTCGTTTCGAAGTTACCCGTAATTTCAATATATTATCTGAAGTTGGCTTTGGTAACCGAAACAGCTTCTACATTTCTGGTGAGTTCCGTTTTTAATGTTGGTCCTTAAGACGATCAAAAGGCTGGTAATATCCAGCCTTCTTATTTTTATAGTCACATCAGCTTATGCGGATATCTTGCCTGATCGGCAAAAAATTGATGGCTGGCTTGAAGAGTTAGGCGGCAGTAATCAATTCGATGCCAGCAAGAAAATTGACTGGGGTGTATTGCCTGGTCCTTTTTATACACCTGAAATGGGCGTGGGGATTGGTGTGGCGGTGGTCGGGCTTTATCGCCCTGACAGTAACGATCATATCAGTCAGAATTCTTCTCTGGGGCTCAGTGGTTTTGGCTCATCCACGGGCGCATTTGGCCTGAATTTCACCAATTATAATTTTCTTGCTAATGATCAGTGGCGGTTATTTATTTCTGGTACGCTCAATAACATCCCTACCTATTATTGGGGGCAAGGTTATCGTGCTGGGAAAGAGAATCGCAATAAAGAAAGCTATCGCTCGCAGGAGTTTGATATTCGCCCCCATGTGCTTTATCGCGTTGCGGATGCAACCTACATGGGATTAGGCTGGAATTTCTCATCCGTCAATGCCAGTGACACCGATGCCAAGGCGAAGAAATATTTTGCACAGTCCGTTGGTGGTCCTTCTGTCATAAGTTCTGGTGTAAGTGCATATTTCAGTTATGACACACGGGATTTTCTGCCTAACCCTCAACATGGTCAAACTGTTGAGCTTATTTATACTTATTTTTCCCCTGAATTAGGGGCAGATCATCATTTTCATATCACTCAATTACAATTTTCGACTTATCACCAGCTATCTGAAAAAACTGTGCTAGCCTTTGATAATTATGCCCGTTTTAGTGCAGGTGATGTACCGTGGAACCAATTATCCCTGTTGGGGAATAGTCGGCGTATGCGTGGCTACTATGAAGGGCGTTATCGCGACAAAAACATCTTCACCACTCAATTGGAATTAAGGCATAAGCTGGACTGGCGCCACGGTATTGTTGGTTGGATAGGTACGGGAACATTGAGTGATACCCCTTCAAAATTGGGTGACAGGCATTGGCTCCCTTCAATTGGTGTGGGCTATCGTTTTGAGTTTAAACCACGTATGAACGTCAGGTTAGATTTTGGTATCGGAAAAGACAGTATCGGGTTCTATTTTCAGGTTGGAGAAGCATTTTGAAGCATTGGGTAACATTGTTTCTAGCAACATTGTGTTTAAGTTTTCTGTTGATAGCATGCCAAAGTAAATCAGCCCCTATTACACCTATTGAGCCGATGCTCAGAAGTGACACATATGAACAGACGGAAAATGATTGGCCAGTTCTGAGTCCTCTTGAACCTCCTGAGGGGTTAAGAGCGTGCTGTGTATTCGGTTACAACCTTAAAGCAGAGGCATTGGGGGTCTCTATGCCTCTCTATAGCATCGACAATATTGTTGAAGCTGAAAAACTGGGAGAGCATCACTATAACGATAGTATTTTGGGAGCGAGTGCTGCGTTATTAGGGATCAGTAATGAAAAAATCGGTTTGCTATATACCGAGAAAGGCGGGTTTATTGATATTTCTCATGTAAGGGATACCGCAGACTATACCCTTTATTTCTTTAGCCAGATTTATGCTCACCTTGGGCAAGAGTGGGTGCTGACACTGGATAATGAGCTTGCGGCGCGTAAGATCCACTTTTTTGCATTTACACCGCCAGAAGATCCCGCTGAACGTTATACGTTGAGTGCTTATCTGGCTGCAAAACTGGCCTTTCAGTTAGCTGCCTGGCATGAAATTGCCCAATGGTACGGCTATCAGTCTATTCCCGGATTCTCAGAAGCTGTTTCGGCGTTTTCCCCGGAAGACCTCTATTCCAATCTGTTGGGCGCGAGATTGGCACTGACGCTGATTTTGCACGGTCAGGCATCTTCCGTAAGTCAGTTTTCTGCTGCCATCGCAAATATTTTACCAATCGCATTACATGAACTGGGTGCTTACAATAGATCAGGCACAAAAGAGATGTTTGATAAGGTTGATGGTATATGGTGGAACAGTTATCAGCGTATTCCCCAAAAATTTCTGCTGCTGCGCAGGAACTATGAAACCCAGGATGATCGCTATCCATTAATGCCATTTGATAAAGAGAAGTCTGCTTTGCGTCTCTCTTTGCCTGAATATTATCAACATTTTTCGCTGGATAAGTTGGCTGAATTCCAGTTATGGCCAACAGATAAGATGAAAAACTTACCTGTGCCACAACGCTATTGGACAGTGAAAGATTTTCCCATGCTGGCGGAAAAAGCTGAAAAGCAGGACACGAAGCAGTTGTTGAATAATAAATAGCTGTTTGTGTCTTATCCCCCTCGGCTAGATAAAATTAAATACTATTTAAGGTTAAGTACTAATTCTCAGGCGCTGTAATGCCTAAAAGCCAATTTTGGACAACCTCAAGACGGGGATTGAGCAGGAGTGTAGTTTAACTACGCTCCTGCTATATCAATTATGCTGACAAGACAATTTTCAATGCCCTTTCTTGCGCTGCATTATTAAATACGTCATAAGCGGTTTCTATTTCATTCAATGGATAATAATGAGTGACCAGCTTTTCAGGTGCGATTCGGCCGGATTGAACGCTTTTCAGTAGCATGGGAGTACTGCTTGTATTGACTAGCCCAGTGGTAATAGTGATGTTTTTGATCCAGAGATTTTCAAGATGTAAATTGACAGATTTACCGTGGACTCCCACATTAGCAATAAATCCACCCGCTGCAATGATGTCCTGACACATTTTGAAAGTTACAGGGATACCCACACACTCAATGGCAACGTCTACTCCAAGACCATTAGTCAGCTTGTTGATAATTTCTGCTACGTTTTGTCGTGTCGGATTGATAATTGTGTTAGCGCCGAGCTGCTGAGCGACGCGAAGACGGTTATCATCAGTATCGATCATGATGATCTGTGCCGGAGAGTAAAATTGTGATGCCAGCAGTGCTGATAGTCCGACAGGCCCCGCGCCAATCAAAGCGATAGTATTTCCGGGCTGAACTCTGCCATTAATAACACCAATTTCAAAGCCTGTTGGCAGGATGTCACTCAGCATTAAGGCAGCTTCTTCATCGACACCATCTGGCAGGAGATGAAGACTATTATCAGCATGGGGAATACGTACTTTTTCTGCCTGTGTACCATCAATTTTATGCCCCAGGATCCAGCCACCATCTTCACAGTGGGCATAAAGCTGACGTTTACAATGAAGACAACTACCGCAGACGGTGATGCAGGAAATAATCACCTTATCACCGACCTTAATGTTGCGGACTGATTCTCCAACTGACTCAACGATCCCAATGCCTTCATGTCCTAATGTCCGGCCTTGCTCGACAGTAGGAACGTCTCCTTTAAGGATATGCAGATCTGTGCCACAGATTGTTGTTTTGACGATGCGGATGATAGCATCTGTTGGTTCGATAAGTTGGGGTGGCGCTTTTTCTTCCCAGAGTTTTTTTCCGGCTCCGTGATAAACAAGTGCTTTCATATAACCCCCTTCACAGGTGATGGTTGTCACTTACGTTATTAGTTGTTTGAAGTTTAGCAGATAGATAACGTTCTTGATCTTCGGGGCGTTTCCTGAGCCAAACACATACAGGTTGGCCCTTGGTGTTATCTTTGGACGGAGTGAAACAGGACAGAAACAGCCCCTTGTTGGGGCTGTATGTATCACTCGTCTTGTTGTTGTTCTTCTTTAGCTGCCTGGAGTTTCTCTTTATCTGTCATTTCCTGTTTCTTTTTCAGTTTTTGCCAGATGCGGCTTTCCTGACCTCGCCAGAGACGTTGGATGTTATCATGGTGCCGCATAAGTATCAGACATGAAAGCATTGCGACAGGAAAGGTGAATTCTGGTTTGAACCACCAGACGTAGAAAGGCACGACGAGAGCACCGATGATTGCGCCTAATGAGGAGTAGCCGCTCAATAATACGGTCAGCGCCCATGTCCCGGCAACCAACCCCATTAAATCCCAGCCAATGGCCGCAATAGAGCCGAATGCGGTGGCAACACCTTTGCCTCCTTTGAAATGGAAAAATATTGGGTAAATATGTCCTAAACAGGCAGCGATGGCGATAATGCCTAAATAAAAAGGTTGAATGTCGAGTTTATATGCCAGCCAAACAGGGATCATGCCTTTCAGTACATCGCAGATCAATACTGCCAGCGCGGCAGCTTTGCCGCCAATACGCAGTACATTTGTTGCTCCCGGATTACCGGAACCATGCTGGCGGGGATCGGGTAATCCTGCCAGACGACAGATCAATATCGCGCTGGATATAGAGCCACACAGATACGCGAAGATGATCATACCAAGCGCGATAGCACTCATAAGATATCTCCAATGAATAAAGGTCGTTTTCTTTACTATAACAATGGATAATACGCACATTTAGCCGGAAGTGGTATCCGGTGAACCGAAAAACGGAGAAACGGCGTGATGGATATCGTATTTATTGAACAATTAAGCGTCATTACTACCATTGGCGTATATGATTGGGAACAAACAATTAAGCAAAAGCTGGTGTTTGATATCGAAATAGGTTGGGACAATAAACGTGCAGCTTCCAGTGATGATGTTGAGCATTGTCTGGACTATGCCAAAATCAGTGAAGCAGTGATCCAGCATGTGGAAAATCAGCGATTTGCTTTAGTTGAACGTGTGGCAGAAGAAGTGGCCAATATTTTGCTGGAGCAGTTTAAGGCGCCGTGGGTCAGAATTAAAGTCAGTAAACCAGGCGCAGTAGTACAAGCAAAAAGTGTCGGTGTCATGATTGAACGCAGAGCGAGTTAATGCTGATTTTGTTGCCAGTTGGTAATGGCGAGTTGGCGTTGTCGTTCTAACTCTGTACGGATTTCAGCCCCCTGAAAACCACGGGCAATGATCTGCTGAACATTAACCTGACTGGCAATCGCAAAAGCTTCCCGCAAATATTTTTCAGGTGGATAAACAGATGTTTTTAGCCCTGTACAGGCAAAGGCATCGGCTTTGCTACAGATAACTAATTGCTCGATACGTTGAGGTTTTCGCCATGCGTCAATGGCATTGAACAGTATTAGCAATTTTTCTGCCGGTAACTGCTCGGCAGTGTGTACCCAATTGTAATATTGCGCCACGATACCAGCAAGGTCACGTACTGAATTAGGTACGCGTAACCGTTCGCACATTTGCTTAATCTGTTTGTTTCCGGTGTGAGTGCAAAGTGAAGCGAAGCGGATATCGATATCAGTACTTAGTTGAGTGGACATTTGCAGGATATTCAGAGAATGAACCCCCATATCCTTCGTCATGGAAGTCACACCAAACAGATTATCGATTTCAGGGAAAAGAAGCACCAAAGCACCACAGTCACGTAAGACCTGGAAATAAACGTGTGGAGATTGTGAGGCGAGTGCTTTTTCAGTCTCCCGCCAAACCCGTTCAGGTGTTAACGATGATAATTCACCGCTCGCTGTCATTTCAGAGATCAGCGCTTGTGTTTCTTTAGCAATGGAAAAGCCTAAATGAGCAAATCGGGCAGCAAAACGTGCCAGACGCAGTACACGTAGTGGGTCTTCTGAAAATGCTTCCGAAACATGACGCAAGATACGATATTTAAGATCTTCTATACCGTGATAAGGGTCGATCAATTCACCTTCAGGAGTCTGTGCAATGGCATTAATGGTCAGATCCCGACGTAACAGATCTTCTTCCAAAGTAACATCGGGAGCCGAGTAACAGGTAAAGCCGGTATACCCCTGACCGGATTTTCTCTCTGTCCGTGCCAGTGCATACTCTTCATGAGTCTTGGGATGCAGAAAAACTGGAAAATCTTTTCCAACCTGTTGGTATCCCTGAGATAACAGTTCTTCCGGGTTGCCACCAACGACAACCCAGTCTCTTTCTGTAATCGGCAGATCCAGCAGTTGATCACGAACGGCACCACCCACCAAATAAACTTTCACTCTTGTGTCCTTAAACTTACCGCCTTTAAATCAGCTCATCCAACGATCTTTGCGTTTACGACGTGGAACGATATGTGGCAGTACAAGACCCAACAGTAAGCCAATACCTGCAACTGCACCACCATACATGAACCACTGCAAAATAATGGCTCTTTGCTTATCATCCAGTTGTAAGTTGGCAATTTCGACTTTTTTCTCCGCTACAGTCAGCTTGCTCTGGAGCTTCTCATTCTCTGTTTTTAAATCATTGATGATTTTATCGCTGGCCGCCACTTTGTTCTGCATCTCTGCGGTGCGTTGATTCCAGCTATTATCAATATTAGCTAATTGTTCAGTCAGAGTTTTGATCTTCTGCTCCATGGAGGGAATGCGTTCACGCAGGCTGGGAATAGCGCTGAGCTCACTGGTTAAGATCCAGCTTGTACGCCCTTTACTATCTCTTATTTGTGAATAGCCATTCTCTGATTTTGGATTGACCAGAACAACCTCAGCACCGGCATTCAATGAACCCATAATGCGATGTTGATTACTGGGGCCGCTGCGAATATAAGCTGATAATTCATCAGAGACATAACGTTTTTCCTCAGCATACACGGATAATGAAAGTGTAAGACCGAGTAATAAAATAAGTAATCGATGTAATTTTTGCATTCTGTCTTCTACTGTTTTTGGTGTATGGGTTACAAACTGATAGGGTTGCAAACTGATAGTAAAGAGTAAAGTTTGCGGGTGCAATCAGTAAACCAGAATGAATCCTCATTTAACTGACCGAATACAGACATTGTTAGTGTTTTTTTGGCGGAGTAATACGATTACTTGGCGATATCACACAATGATTGTTGAGATAACACACAGTTGTGGTTTATTTTTCCTGTTCCTGAAAAAAGTTGTGGTTAGGGTTAAATATGATCCGCCCTGGGTTAATTGAGAGAGAAAAAATATGCGTTCTGTAGAGGTAGAGTTGAAACTGTCTGTAAAACCCGAAGCGATATTGGCAATTCGCAACCAGTTGTTTCAGCTTCCTAATCATTACTCTTCACCACAACATTTAACTAATATTTACTTTGAAACACAGAATAATCAATTGCGCTGTTGGGATATGGGATTGCGTATCCGTGGTTTCGATGAACAGTATGAAATGACTATCAAAACAGCGGGGCGAGTTATCGGAGGTCTCCATCAGCGGCCGGAATTTAATGTTCCTCTTCAGCAGCCAAAACTGGATTTAGCCCGCTTTCCTGCTGAAATCTGGCCTGAGAATACTGACCTTACCCGATTGCAGGCTCAATTGACTGCGCTGTTCAGTACAAATTTTTGCCGTGAAAAATGGGTTGTGAATTATGGTCAGAGTGAAATTGAAGTTGCGCTGGATCAGGGGGAAATCCGGGCTGGAGAGAGAACCTCGCCAATTTGTGAGTTTGAACTGGAGTTGAAAACAGGCAGTGTGTCAGATGTGTTGTCATTAGCAGAGGAACTGGCAACACAGGATGGTTTGCGGCTGGCGAACAAGAGTAAAGCTGCGCGGGGGTATGCTCTTGCCAGTAATAGATCTCCTGCCAAGTTGGTGGAAGGAAAGGCATCTGAAACACTCGAATGGCAGCAACCCTTATCTGTTCTTCTTGCCGGAATTCTGGAGCAGTGGCAGGCGCAGGAAGAAGAGTGGCTGGCAGGAATAGCCGCGGGAAAAACAGGATTAAAACAGACTCTGCAATGGGTAAAACTTCTGACTGAAAAGCAGGGAGAAATGACTCCGGCACTGGGTTTATTATCTGAATTAAAAGAGGCGCTTTCTACAGGTGATGCAGAAGTATTGTGTTACAGCGCAAAATGGCTGCAATGCAAACTGGCGTTGACTCAGTGGTTGATGGCTCAATAACAATTAAAAAAGGGAAACCTGACTTATGTTGCCACTCTCATCAATTTTAACTCACCGATTACAACAGGTTATTGCGAACTTCCAGCAAGCGACAGAAACAACAGAAGTTTTTGCACCTCATGAACAGACAGTATTGGTACTGAGTGATTTTGTTGCAGAAAACATACTGTCACGTCCTGCATGGTTGGTTGAAATTCGTCAGAATCCCCCTCAGCCTGATGAGTGGCAACACTACGCAGATTGGTTGAATCAGTCTCTGTCAGTGGTTGGTGATGAAAATTCACTGATGCGGGCTCTGCGTCTTTTTCGCCACAAGATGCTGGTGAGAATTGCATGGCTGCAAGCGCTGCAAATAAGCACGACAGAGCAAACGCTGCAACAGTTAAGTGTGTTAGCTGAAAGCCTGATTATCGCTGCCCGCGATTGGTTGTATCGGCATTGTTGTCAGGATTGGGGAACACCGACTGATCAAGCGGGTGTAGCACAGCCGTTGTTGATCCTCGGCATGGGGAAACTGGGAGGAGGAGAACTTAATTTTTCCTCTGATATCGATCTGATTTTTGCGTATCCAGAAAATGGTGTGACACAAGGTGGTCGCCGTGAGATGGATAACTCCCAGTTTTTTACCCGATTGGGGCAGAAACTTATCAAGGTATTGGATCAACAGACGGTGGATGGTTTTGTTTATCGTGTTGATATGCGATTGCGTCCGTTTGGTGACAGTGGGCCGTTGGTGTTCAGCTTTCCGGCGCTGGAGGATTATTATCAGGAACAGGGACGGGACTGGGAACGTTATGCCTTGATAAAAGCCCGGATTTTAGGGCCTGATGATCAGGCATATTGTTATGAATTACGCCAGATGTTGAGGCCATTTATATTTCGTCGTTACATTGATTTCAGCGTGATCCAATCTTTACGCAATATGAAAGGCATGATTGAGCGGGAAGTGCGCCGACGGGGTTTAAAAGACAATATTAAACTGGGGGCAGGAGGGATCCGGGAAATTGAATTTATCACGCAGGTATTTCAATTGATCCGTGGAGGTCGAGAACCAAGCCTGCAATCTTGCTCATTATTGCTGACACTGAAATCCATCGAAACATTGGCGTTATTGACTCCAGAACAGGTCAGGCAACTGGAAGAAAGTTACCTGTTTTTGCGTCGGTTGGAGAATCTGCTGCAATCCATTCGTGATCAACAGACACAAACTTTACCGGAAAATGAGCTGGACCGTGCCCGTTTATCCTGGGGCATGGGATTTGCTGACTGGAATGATTTAGTAGTGGAAGCAGCGAAAAAAATGTCTGCCGTCCGGGACATTTTTCAGCACCTGATAGGAGATGAAGCGGAAGAAAATAATGAGGAAGCTGCACATGTACCGTTTAAAAGTTTATGGCAGGAAAGCCTGAACAGGGATGAGCTGATGGCGCTTGTTCCTCATCTGAATGCGTCTGAAGCCCAGAAAATGCTCGATATGGTTGCATTGTTACGTCACGACATCAGTAAGCGCACCATTGGCCCACGGGGGCGTGATGTGCTGGATCATTTGATGCCGCGCCTTTTGGTAAAGATCGCTACAAAGAAAATGGGGGCAAGGGAAGATACAAATACTGTGCTGGAGCGGATTATTCCTTTGCTGCTCAGTATTGTCAGCCGAACAACTTATCTGGAGTTGATGCTGGAATCAGAACAGGTGATGACCCACGTTATCCGTCTGTGTGCTGCTTCTCCGATGATTGCCAGCCAGCTTAGCCGTCATCCTTTATTATTAGATGAATTACTCGATCCTACGTCGTTGTACGAGCCTTTGCCTCTGGAGGCTTATCGGGATGAACTGTATCAATATTTATTGCGCGTCCCTGAAGATGATGAGGAGCAATTGCTGGAGGCGTTGAGGCAATTCAAACAGGCGCAATTATTGCGGATAGCCGCAGAAGACATAGCAGGAGCCTTGCCGATTATGAAAGTCAGTGATCACCTGACTTATCTGGCAGAAGCGATTATTGGTGCGGTAGTCCAACAGGCCTGGCATCAGATGGTAAAACGTTATGGTGTACCAACACATTTATCTCAGCGTCAGGGGCTTGGTTTTGCCATTATTGGTTATGGTAAATTGGGCGGTTGGGAACTGGGTTATGGTTCTGATTTGGATCTGGTATTTTTACTGGATTGTCCGATGGGTGTAATGACTGATGGCGCTCGTTCCATTGATGCCCGTCAATTCTATTTGCGTCTTGCTCAGCGCATTATTCACTTGTTCAGTACCCGAACGGCTTCGGGCGTATTGTATGAAGTCGATGCCCGTTTGCGTCCGTCCGGTGAATCAGGGATGTTGGTCAGTACCCTTGAGGCTTTTGATGATTATCAGAAAAACGAAGCGTGGACATGGGAGCATCAGGCATTGATTCGGGCCCGTATGGTATTTGGCGATGAAAAAATGCGGGCGGATTTTGAACGCATTCGTCGGGAAACATTATGTATGCCGCGTGATCCTGATCTACTGCGTCAACAGGTACGTGAGATGCGCGAAAAAATGTACCGACATTTGGGAAGTCATCAACATGACCAGTTTGATATTAAAGCCGATCCCGGTGGGATCACCGATATTGAATTTATCGCTCAATATCAGGTACTGCGTTATGCACAAGAAAATGCCAAATTGACCCGCTGGTCTGATAATGTTCGCATTTTTGAACTCATGGCTGAACACAATATTATGGATGAACAGGAAGCAGTGGCATTAACACAGGCTTATATCAGCTTGCGCAATGAACTGCATCATCTTACTTTGCAGGCGTTATCCAATCGTGTCTCTGTTGAACGTTTCAGCCAGCAGAAAACACTGGTGCACAATAGCTGGCAGAAGTGGCTTGGTGCTAATCGGGCAGAATAAGCCAGAGAGAAATAGGCTTTTTCTGAGGTTCTTGCTGGTATTTAGGTTGGTTATGGTAATATCCGCAACAATTTATTTTGAGATTTGGAGCATGGGATGAACGTAGCACTCCCTGATTTTCACCGCGCAGGTGTTTTGGTTGTTGGCGATGTCATGTTAGATCGTTATTGGTACGGCCCAACCAGCCGCATTTCACCGGAAGCTCCGGTTCCTGTCGTTAAGGTCGATACCATTGAAGAGCGTCCGGGAGGAGCGGCTAACGTCGCCATGAATATCGCGTCACTGGGTGCCCATTCACATTTGGTGGGATTGACGGGTATTGATGATGCAGCACGGGCATTGAACGAAAAACTCAGCAGCGTGAAAGTTCAGTGTGATTTTGTTTCTGTGGCAACGCATCCAACCATCACGAAGCTACGTATTTTATCCCGTAATCAGCAACTGATCCGTCTGGATTTTGAAGAAGGGTTCCAGAACGTAGACGCACAGCCAATGTTGGAAAAAATCCAGCAATCCTTACCAAATATCGGAGCACTGGTGCTTTCAGATTATGCTAAGGGAGCGTTGAATCAGGTTCAGGCAATGATCAAATTGGCGAATGAAGCAGATGTTCCTGTTTTGATCGACCCCAAAGGCAACGATTTTGAACGTTACCGTGGTGCAACATTGCTGACACCGAATATGTCAGAATTTGAAGCCGTGGTTGGTCATTGCAAAGATGATGACGATCTGGTGCAGAAAGGCACGCAACTGTTGCAAGATCTGGAACTGAAAGCCCTGTTGATCACCCGCTCTGAACGAGGCATGAGCCTGCTATGTGTGGGGCAACCACCGCTGCATTTGCCAACGCAGGCACAAGAAGTTTTTGATGTAACGGGGGCGGGTGACACCGTGATTGGTGTTTTGGCAGCGGCAATCGCAGCAGGAAAACCATTGGCGGAGGCCTGTTATCTTGCTAATGCAGCCGCCGGGGTCGTGGTTGGAAAATTGGGAACATCTACTGTTTCTCAGGTAGAGCTAGAAAACGCAGTACGTGGTCGTGCAGAAACGGGCTTTGGGGTGATGAGTGAATCACGTTTGAAAGATGTCGTCGAACAGGCGCGACAGCGCGGTGAACGTATCGTGATGACTAATGGTTGTTTTGATATTCTCCATGCGGGGCATGTATCTTATTTGTCCAATGCCCGTAAACTGGGCGATCGTCTGATCGTGGCGGTGAACAGTGATGCGTCAACCAAGCGCCTGAAAGGGGAAACACGGCCAGTGAATCCACTGGAACAACGGATGCTCGTATTGTCTGCGCTGGAATCGGTGGATTGGGTCGTGGCATTTGAAGAAGATACACCACAGCGCTTAATTGCGGGAATTTTGCCTGATATCCTGGTCAAAGGCGGGGATTATAAGCCAGAAGAGATTGCCGGTAGCAAAGAAGTCTGGGCGGCTGGTGGAGAAGTGAAGGTATTAAACTTTGAAGATGGGATCTCAACGACCAATATCATCAAAATAATTAAAAATCAGTAAGTTTACCTGCATCATAATGCCGTTATGTTCCTTGCGTGATTTAACTTGTGACATAAACGGCATTGCCTGAATGAGCAGGAGAATTGTCTCTTGTCGCAATTCTCCTTAATACCGTTATTCCGCTTTCTTTTCAGCACTTGGTTGTTGGCTTTCAAGACGGGCTTCCAGTTCACTCAGGCGCTGTTCCATACTAACCAATTTTTCACGGGTACGCAGTAATACCTGAGTCTGGATATCAAACTCTTCACGATTGACGAGATCCAGTTTACTCAGTTGGGATTGCAATATAGTACGCAATTTTTTCTCTACATCATCACTGAACTCTTTTACGCCTTTCGGCATAGCACTGTGGATCTGGCGGGCAATTTGTTCAATTTTTTTGGGATCGAGCATGATGATCATCCTTTTAATGGCTGCGCTGTTTAAATGACAGGGCTGTTAAATGAATAACAAAACTGTGTGTTGTTGCTATTTTAATACCTGATGACAAAAGCACAATTGATTGAGAGATCAGTTTTATATTTGCTTTTGTCGATTGCTCTGATGAATTATAAACGTTATAGTCAAATTGTTTATCTCAGGGCAGGGTGAAAGTCCCTACCGGCGGTAAAGTGAAATGACTTCTGGTGATTTCATGAAGCCCGCGAGCGCTCTGTTTGTCATTATCCTTTTTTGATAGAAACGTGTTGTCAAAAATTGGTTGTCAGAAACTAATGAGGATAAAAACAGAGGTCAGCAGATCCAGTGTGATTCTGGAGCCGACGGTGATAGTCCGGATGGGAGAGAATAACAGTATCAACCGGGCGCTTGCGCTCGTCTGTTGTTTTTATTGCTGTATTTTTAAGCAATATCAACTCCTCAAAATCGCCCTGATTCTGGTAATCCATACATTTTAAAAGAGGTTTTTTTACCATGAATCAGACGCTACTTTCTTCTTATGGTACTCCATTTGAACGTATCGAACGTGCGATAGCTGCTTTGCGTGCAGGCCATGGCGTAATGGTGCTGGATGATGAAAATCGTGAAAATGAAGGTGATATGATTTTCGTTGCCGAAACGATGACCGTGGAACAAATGGCATTAACTATCCGTCATGGCAGTGGGATTGTGTGCCTTTGTATGACGGAAAAACGCCGTCAGCAATTGCAGTTACCTATGATGGTCGAAAACAACTCCAGCCAATATCAGACAGCTTTCACTGTCACTATTGAAGCTGCACAGGGAGTAACAACCGGCGTTTCTGCCGCAGATCGTATTACAACCATTCGTGCAGCCATAGCAGATGACGCGCAACCAAATGATCTGAATCGCCCTGGGCATGTTTTCCCTCTGCGGGCACAGAATGGCGGGGTGTTAGCTCGCCGTGGTCATACCGAAGCGACGATTGATTTGGTGAAACTTGCGGGTTTCAGACCAGCAGGGGTGTTGTGTGAACTGACAAATGATGATGGCTCAATGGCCAGAGCGCCTGAGGTTATTGAGTTTGCAAAACAGCACGATATGCCAGTGGTCACCATCGACGATCTGGTTGATTATCGTATTAAGATGGAAAAAGCGGTTAGCTGACTCAGCATAGTTGTTTTTTTCTACTGAAATTTTCTTCCATTAGCATGGAATACCCCATAATCCTCAATACACAGGCAATAAAACTGCAAATTGAAGGATGAAGGGTAAAAATAGTTCGGCATAAAGGACCGGACGGGGTAGAATATATCAGTTACATCGCATGTACGCTTGTAAGGCCGCAGTCCACACCCTGTGGCCTTTCAGTATTTTTGAAGTGCTCCATTATTTTTTGATTGGTCACATTCAAGGAAGAAGCTTCATAATCTTGCCATAATTTTTTTGTCATTATCATAACTATCATGTTTGATTTGCCGCATGAGGGACGAAAATGAGTCTCCTGAGAATACCCGCATTATTCATTGGTCATGGTAGTCCAGTGAATGCCATTGAAGACAACTGTTATTCACATGCCTGGTTCGAATTGGGACAAAAGTTACCCAGACCAAGAGCAATTCTGGTGATTTCTGCGCATTGGTATACAGACGGTACTGTTGTGACGGCAATGGCCCAACCAAGAACTATCCATGATTTTGGCAACTTCCCCAGAGAATTACATGAGAAACAGTATTCAGCGAAAGGTTTTCCTGAACTGGCTGTATTAGTACAGGATATTCTTGAACCCATTGAGGTCGAAACTGATTTTGAAGAATGGGGATTAGATCACGGCGCCTGGGGAATATTAGCTAAAATGTATCCTGATGCGGATATTCCTGTTATCCAACTGAGTATAGATCGTAATCAATCCACTTCTTTCTATTATGAGATGGGTAAGAAATTATCTATGCTCCGTGATGAAGGCGTTATGATCATAGGAAGTGGGAATGTCGTGCATAACCAGCTTGCAGAACAGATGGGAGCTGAGCCTTATTCGTGGGCTCTGTCTTTTGAACAGTTTGTGCGCGAGAATTTGACCAGCCTTGAGGAACCACATCCTTTATTGCAGGCCCTGGACAGGGAAGATGGTAAGTTATCTCACCCGACATCAGAACATTTTCTGCCACTTTTCTATGTGTTGGGAACATGGGATAAAAAAGAGCCAATTTCAACGCCTGTTGAAGGTATTGAAGACGGCTCTTTGAGTATGTTGACAATCCAATTCGGATAAATAACTTAATCCAGAATAATGTGCGGGTAGAAACGGGACAGATCTTGTGTGATTAATTCACGATCTTCACGAATACAGATACCCGCCGCTTGATCATTGACTAACCAGCTACCTACCAGCGCATGACTATCGCCGAATTTCGGCAAGGAATGGAACTGCTGAACGATCATACCTTCTTCACCATATGGACCATCGGCATTGGCAATTTCCCGGCCATTTTCGATAATACGAATATTGGCCCCTTCACGGGAGAAGAAAGGCTTAATTACATAGCTGTTCATCTCTGCTGGACGTTCATCGGCAAAATAAGCAGGCAACAGATTGGGGTGATCCGGGAACATCTTCCACAACATTGGCAGTAACGCTTTGTTGGAAATAATGCTTTTCCATGCAGGTTCCAGCCAACGGACGCCCGCATCAGCCAGTTTGGTCGAGAAGATTTCACGCAGCATGAATTCCCATGGATACAACTTAAACAGATTGCTGATCACTTGATCCTGCAAATCCGTAAACTGCCCTTTTTCACCAAGACCAATATCTTCAATAAACAGGAATTCCGTTGCAATGCCCGCTTCTGAAGCACAATCCTGTAGATATTGGATTGTGCCACGATCTTCTTCGCTATCCTGACAACACGCCATATGCAGCAGGCCAAACCCGTGTTTTTCACGTAACTGTTCAAAACGCTCAATCAGTTTTTCTTGCAAGCTATTGAACTGATCTGCATTTGAGGGCAGATTGCCGGCATTCATCTGGTCTTCCAACCAGATCCATTGGAAGAAAGCAGATTCATACAGCGATGTCGGGGTATCTGCATTGTTTTCCAGCAATTTTGGTGGATTCTGGCCATCATAGACTAAATCCAGGCGGGAATAGAGTGAAGGTTGGCTGGTTACCCATGAAGTACGGACAAATTCCCAACAATGCTTAGGGATCTGAAATTTTGTCAGTAGTTCTTCACTGTTGACGACTTTTTCCACAACCTGCAAACACATCTGATGCAGTTCTTCGGTGACGCCTTCAATTTCTTCAATCTGGTTCAGACTGAATTGATAATAAGCCTCTTCACTCCAGTAGGGCTGGCCATACATGGTGTGGAAATTGAAACCATATTCTGTTGCTTTTTCGCGCCAGTCCGGGCGCTCATTAATATTAATGCGTTTCATCTTTATTTAATCACTCACCTTGACTTAACCGCCCATTGAACGGGAAGAGCTGGAGCTTGAACCAGCAGATGAACGCTGCATACTGGATTGTTTTGCTACTGTATCACCGAACCCACCACGCGTAATGGTCGTTGTGGTTGCTGGTTTTGGTGCCATTGCTGTTTTGGGTACAGACATGGTACGACCGCCAGCCGTAGCCGGGCCATAACTCTTACCTGTTGCATCTACAAACTTGCCATTAGCTGGACTACTGGCAGATTTTGATGAGAACAGCGGTTGTGAAGGAGCTGAGTTACCGCCCATCAAACGACCCATCATGTAACCTGCCATCAACGGCATCCAGAAGCTACCGCTGCTGCTTTGTGCCTGAGCCTGATTACCAACACCTGCCTGTGCAGGGGCCTGAGTACATTGTTGTTCACCAAACTCAGCCACACAGTCTTCACGGGTTGCATATTTCGGTGCCGTTTTTTCTGCTTCTTTCAGAGCATTGTTATAAGCGATAGTGCATTGTTCACTTTGAGAAGGATTTGCCTTGGAACACTCATCGGCATTGGTATAAAGCGATACCGTTTCATCGTTCTGTTCACAGGCAGAAAGCATGAAAACCGCACTGACAGCGAGTGCCACAGGTGCAAGACGATAATTTCGCCATGCTTTACGAAAATTATCACGGTTAATCTCTTTTGTCCGTTTCATTGTCATAGGGGGCATCCATCTTAAAGGTATCAGATTAAGAGCGAATCCCACCAATGATGCGCAATGGGACAGCTCCTAGGGATCTTATTAAAAAATAGCCCACACAACGGCGGGCTGCTTTATTAGTATAGCGTCTTTAATATAACGTTTTTTAATTGAAAACGATAGCGCATTAATTCATCGAATTGATGGCGTTTTCATCTCTTTAATAATACTGCTAGCGGAAGTTGGAACCTGTGCACCTAACAGGTTATTCAGTGCCGCCAGATCCTCTTCATTTAAAGTACCGCGGGCCTGCTTATTAATTAACAGATTGAGCAGATAATCATAACGTGCTTTAGAGAGAATCCGCTTTGTCTCGTACAGCTTAGAGGTGGAATTCAGTACATCAACGATGGTACGGGTTCCTACATGATAACCTGCCTCTGTGGAGTGTAATGAGCTTTCGGCAGAGAGCACAGCTTGTTTGTTAGCTTCAATACTACTGATAGAGGCTGCAATATTATTGGTAGAAGAACGTACATCCTGAATTACTTTGCGGTAAGTATTTTCCAGTTCTTGGCTACTGGCGACAAAATCATATTTGGCCTGTTCAACTTGAGAACTGGTTGCTCCGCCACTATAAAGTGGCAGATTTAAGGTTACACCGACAGAATTGCTTCCAGAATATTGATTGTTGTATGCTCCGTTACGGTAATGTTTATTACTGACCCCTGTACTTGCCGATAATTTGATGGTTGGCATATAGCCGGTTTGTGCGTCTTTAATTTGCTCGCGTTTCAAATCTTGCGTCAAACGTGCGGATAACAAGCTCAGATTGTGAGCTTCAGCTTCTTTTAGTATAACTTCGGCCGGTTCAGGCTTATTTGTCTTGAAGCGTTCAATATTTAATGCAGCCAACTGTGGATAATAAACACCGGTAATCAGACGTAATTTTTCCAGAGAATTGTCCAGGTTGTTACGATCAGAAACTTCCTGTGCCAGAATGCTGTCATATTGGGCACGGGAGTTCTGCACGTCAGTAATGGCAGCCAGCCCTACATTGAAGCGTTGAGTTATTTGATCTAATTGTCGATACAGTGAGGCTTTCTGGGCGTCGGTATAGGTCAGAGAATCAATCTTATTCAGAACATCAAAATAGGCACTGGCAGTATCCAGAATTAATTGCTGCTGGGTTTTTTGGTAAGTAATATCGGCAATTCCTGCATTCTTTTCAGCCTGACTCAGCTTGTTCCATGTGGACATATTGAAAATTGTCTGGCTCAGAGTTAACTGCGCATTAGGACCATAGTTTTCTTGTTTGTCATTGCGAAAATTTTTGTCATAGTTAACTCCCGCCCCCAGTTCTAATTGAGGTAACAAAGGACTACGGGCTATATTAATTCCTTCAAAAACCGAATTGCGGTCAGCCAGTGCCTTAAGCAATTCAGGATTAGTTTCTTTTGCTTGTTTGTAAATTTGCAATAGATCTTCTGCATGGCTTGAGGTACTGAAACCTACCAAATTTATAGCGATAAAAAGAGATAGCAATTTTTTCATTTGCGTTCCTTGTTGTGCAGCTATTTTGCCTAAGTTGCCTCTGCATAAAAAACAATATTACAGATTCTAGCAGAGAATACTTGCAGGATAGGGTGGCTGTTTGTGCCATATTGCCTTATTTTCTGGTCTGTTTGTATCTTCAAAATGAATTTATTTAGACCAATATGACAAAATACATTTTAATAATAGGTTAATAAAAGGATAACAATCAGGAGTCTTTATGCGTGAAGATTTTGCCTCACAGCTTGTTCCTACAAAACCACGTACTTTTACGAAACAAGATGTTGAAGTTATTTCCCGCAAGCCGCTCTACCGTGGTTTTTTTAAAATGACGGAATATCAATTCAGACACCGTCTGTTTTGTGGAGGATGGAGTGAAACCATTAAACGTGAAGTGTTTGAGCGAGGTCATGCAGGCATTTTGTTACCTTATGATCCGATACGTGATGAAGTGGTTCTGATTGAACAAATCCGCATTCCGGCAATTGAAACCAGTCAAACACCGTGGTTGCTGGAAGTGATTGCAGGCATGATCGAAGAAGGGGAAATTGCCGAACAGGTTGTTCGCCGTGAGGCGATGGAGGAAGCGGGTATTGAGGTCAAACGTTGTCAACCGGCATTGAGTTATCTTTCAAGTCCCGGAGGAACAACCGAGCGTATGCATATTTTTGTTGGGGAGGTCGATTCTTCTACTGCTTTTGGTATTCATGGTCTGGAAGATGAAAATGAAGATATCCGGGTGCTGGCTGTCAGTCGCGAACAGGCTTACCAATGGGTAGAGGAGGGAATTATCGATAATGCGGCTTCAGTTATTGCAATACAGTGGCTGACGTTGCACCATGAAAAACTTAAAAAAGCGTGGTTGGAGAGATAATCTCTAATTTGCCTTGGGAAACGTGAAGTGTGCCCCAGTCAGCAGATCTTATGTGAAAAAGCACGTTAGAATAATCCCCTATGATCGACAGGAAAAGGAAACCATTTGGAAAGCCTGCTTGAAATACCTGTGGCAAAAGGCGCCACAGCAAGAATATTGCAAATCACCGACATGCACCTTTTCGCCAATAAAGGTGACTCACTGCTAGGCGTTAATACCTACCGCAGTTATCATGCTGTGCTGGATGCGATCCTTGAGCAGAATCTCGATATCGATTTGGTAGTTGCTACAGGTGATTTGGTTCAGGATCAAACTACCGGTGCTTATCAACATTTTGTTGAAGGCGTTGCCCGTTTGCCTGCCCCTTGCGTTTGGTTGCCTGGTAATCATGATTATCAACCTGCGATGGTTGATGTCTTGACAGCCGCGGAGCTCCCTCTTTCTAAGCAAATATTCATTGGTCAGCACTGGCAATTGATCATGCTGGATAGTCAAGTGCAGGGAGTTCCACACGGTGAATTAACGGATTATCAGCTTGAGTGGATGACAAAATGTCTGGATGAGCACAGTGATCGTTACGCGATGGTCATGTTGCACCACCATCCTGTACCATCGGGTTGCACCTGGTTGGATCAACACTGTTTACGTAATGCTCCTGCATTAGCAGAATTCTTGAAAGATAAACCGCAGGTGAAAACAATACTGTGTGGGCATATTCATCAGGAGCTGGATGATATGTGGAATGGTATTCGTGTTATGGCGACGCCATCAACGTGTGTGCAATTTAAACCACATTGTACTAATTTTATGCTTGATACAGTGGCCCCGGGTTGGCGTTATCTTGAATTGTCTGTGACTGGCGAGGGAGAAGCGAAATTACAAACGCAGCTTCACAGGCTCAAGAGTAATGAATTTTGCCCGGATTTAGATTCGGACGGGTATTAATGTCAACATTACTTTATCTACATGGTTTTAACAGTTCACCACAATCAGAGAAAGCCAATACGCTGAAAACATGGCTGCACCAACAGCATCCTGAAATAGATATGTTGGTGCCACAATTACCTCCTTATCCTGAAGATGCAGCCGCCTTGTTGGAAGAACTGGTAATAAGTCGTGCCGGAGAACACATTGGTTTGGTCGGTTCTTCACTCGGTGGCTATTTGGCTATTTGGCTTTCACAATGTTTTGGCCTGCCAGCCGTAGTCGTCAATCCTGCGGTTCGTCCATTCGATATTCTTCAGGATTATCTGGGGGAAAATATGAACCCCTATACTAAAGAGCGGTATACTCTTGAACAAAGCCACATCTATGATCTCAAAGTGATGCACATTGACCCGTTGGAGTCACCGGATCTTATCTGGTTATTGCAACAAACCGGGGACGAAGTGCTGGATTACCGTCAGGCGGTTGCATATCTGATGCAGTGCAGGCAGACGGTCGAATCAGGTGGGAATCATGCTTTTATTGGTTTCGAATACTATTTCCCTCAAATCATTGACTTCTTGGGGCTAACCAGTGGCGATAGTAAAAAAATTGCCAAAAACAAGTAAGTGACTGGTATTATCAACAGTATCTACCCAATGGATTTTCGGGTGAGGCCGCAACCCATAAATCGGTAACCCGGGAAACGCAGGGTAATCAATACTGATTGACCCTCTTTAAATCATGAAGCAACCGACAGAATTACAACATGACTCAATCTAGTTATAACGCAGAGGCCATTGAAGTCCTCAGTGGCCTGGAGCCAGTTCGTCGTCGTCCAGGAATGTATACCGACACAGCCCGCCCGAATCATCTGGCACAGGAAGTGATCGATAATAGTGTGGACGAAGCGTTAGCTGGTCACGCGAAGCATATTGAAGTGATCCTCCACAGCGATCAGTCTCTGGAAGTGATAGATGATGGCCGTGGTATGCCGGTTGATATCCATCCTGAAGAAAAAGTATCAGCAGTTGAGTTGATCCTGACCCGCCTACATGCAGGTGGTAAATTTTCCAATAAAAACTACCAATTTTCCGGTGGATTGCATGGCGTGGGGATTTCAGTAGTTAATGCCCTGTCCAAACGAGTCGAAGTGACCGTTCGTCGTGATAGCCAGGTTCATCAGATCGCTTTTGAAAATGGCGATAAGGTGCAGGAGCTGGAAGTTATCGGGAGCTGCGGAAAACGTAATACAGGCACTAGTGTTCATTTCTGGCCGGATGAAAGTTATTTCGATACTCCTCGCTTCTCGACTTCGCGCTTGACCCACCTTCTGAAAGCGAAGGCGGTCTTGTGTCCGGGCGTGGAGATTGTCTTTAAGGACAAACTGGCAGGAACAGCACAAAAATGGTGTTATGCCGATGGCCTGACAGATTACTTGCTGGAAGCCGTCAATGGGCTGGTGACATTACCGCAATCGCCATTTGTGGGCACTCTCAGCGGTGAAACCGAAGCGGTTGACTGGGCATTGCTCTGGCTGCCGGAAGGTGGCGAATTGTTGGGAGAAAGCTATGTTAACCTGATCCCGACGATACAAGGTGGAACCCATGTTAATGGCTTGCGTCAAGGGTTGTTGGATGCAATGCGTGAGTTCTGTGAATTCCGCAATATACTGCCTCGCGGTGTTAAACTTTCCGCAGATGATATCTGGGATCGCTGTGCCTACGTGTTATCCCTCAAAATGCAGGATCCACAATTTGCCGGACAGACCAAAGAGCGTTTATCATCGCGCCAGTCTGCGGCCTTTGTTTCCGGTGTTGTCAAAGATGCTTTCAGTCTGTGGTTGAACCAGCATATTCAGGAAGCTGAACAATTGGCTGAAATGGCAATTGCCAGTGCACAGCGCCGTATGCGTGCAGCAAAGAAAGTCGTGCGTAAAAAACTGACTAATGGCCCTGCACTGCCGGGTAAACTGGCAGACTGTACGTCACAGGATCTGAATGTCACCGAACTGTTTTTGGTGGAAGGGGATTCCGCAGGCGGTTCTGCCAAACAAGCTCGTGATCGTGAGTTTCAGGCGATTATGCCTCTGCGTGGTAAGATCCTGAACACATGGGAAGTCTCTTCAGATGAGGTACTGGCTTCACAGGAAGTGCATGATATTTCCGTAGCCATCGGTATTGATCCTGACAGTGAAGATGTCAGCCAACTACGTTACGGTAAAATTTGTATTCTGGCGGATGCGGATTCTGATGGCTTGCATATTGCAACACTTTTGTGCGCCTTGTTTGTCCGCCATTTCCCGACATTAGTAAAACGTGGTCATGTTTATATGGCAATGCCACCATTGTATCGCATTGATCTTGGTAAAGAGGTGCACTATGCGCTGGATGAAGGTGAAAAGAGCGCGATATTAGACCGCCTGAGCCGCAAGCGTGGCAAACCGAATGTTCAGCGCTTCAAAGGGTTAGGTGAAATGAACCCAATGCAATTACGTGAAACCACATTAGACCCCAATACTCGCCGTCTGGTGCAATTGACTATCAACGATGAGAATTATCAGGAAACCCTCTCCGTTATGGATATGCTTCTGGCGAAAAAACGCTCGGAAGATCGCCGTAATTGGTTGCAAGAAAAGGGTGATGCCATCGAGATTGAGTTATAGCGCAACCCAGTTATAACGCATTTAGTTATCACACTGCTTGGTTATGACACAGTTTGTATAACACAAATTAGGTGTAACCAACATTGGGTGTAACTAACAGAAGCATAGCGCACGGTAGTCAAGACAGATTCTGAGGAAATTAATACATGAGTGAGATAACTCACGATGGTGTAGAGCGTCAACCACTCCACACATTCACTGAAAACGCCTATTTGAACTATTCCATGTACGTCATCATGGACAGGGCGCTGCCTTTTATCGGTGATGGCTTAAAGCCTGTTCAGCGCCGTATTGTCTATGCGATGTCAGAACTTGGGCTGAATAACAGTGCAAAATTCAAAAAATCGGCCCGTACTGTTGGTGATGTACTGGGTAAATACCATCCACATGGAGATGGTGCCTGTTATGAAGCAATGGTCTTGATGGCGCAGCCTTTCTCCTACCGTTATCCATTGGTGGATGGTCAGGGGAACTGGGGGGCTCCAGATGATCCAAAATCTTTTGCAGCGATGCGTTATACCGAATCCCGCCTGTCTAAGTATGCAGAATTACTGCTGAGTGAACTTGGCCACGGTACGGTAGATTGGGTGCCAAACTTTGATGGTACGTTGCAGGAACCCAAAATGCTGCCTGCACGCCTGCCGAATATCCTGTTAAACGGAACTACGGGTATTGCTGTTGGTATGGCGACCGATATACCTCCACACAATACGCGTGAAGTAGCAAACGCGCTGATCGCTATGTTGGATAAACCTGAATGTTCACTTGATGAAGTCATGGAGTATGTGAAGGGACCGGATTATCCAACAGAAGCGGAAATCATCACTTCAAAAGAAGATATCCGTAAAATCTACAAAAATGGCCGCGGTTCAATACGTATGCGTGCCGTGTGGTCAAAAGAAGAGGGCAATGTTGTTATTACTGCTCTGCCACATCAAGTATCCGGTGCGAAAGTGTTGGAACAGATTGCAAGCCAGATGCGTTCAAAGAAACTGCCGATGGTAGATGATCTACGTGATGAATCCGATCATGAAAACCCGATACGTTTGGTGATTGTGCCAAGAACGAATCGTGTGGATGTTGAGCAGGTCATGAATCATCTGTTTGCAACTACCGATCTGGAAAAAAGCTATCGTGTTAACCTCAACATGATTGGTCTGGATAATCGTCCAAGTGTAAAAGGTCTGGTCGAAATCCTCAGTGAGTGGTTGGTTTTCCGGCGTGAAACGGTGCGTAACCGCCTGAATCATCGTCTGGAAAAAGTACTTAAGCGTCTGCACATTCTGGAAGGTTTGCTGACAGCGTATCTCAACATTGATGAAGTTATCCATATCATCCGTAGTGAAGATGAACCAAAACCAGTACTGATGCAGCGTTTTGGATTAACGGAAACACAGGCAGAAGCGATTCTGGAGCTGAAACTGCGTCATTTGGCGAAGCTGGAAGAAGTTAAAATCCGTGGTGAGCAGGATGGGCTGGCAAAAGAGCGGGATAAACTTCAGGCTATCCTTGGTTCTGAGCGTAAGCTGAATACCCTGCTGAAAAAAGAAATTATTGCGGATGCGGCAAACTATGGCGACGAGCGCCGTTCTCCGCTGAAAGAGCGTTCAGAAGCAAAGGCCATGAGCGATCACGATATCCTGCCATCTGAGCCGATCACTGTTGTCATGTCCCAAATGGGTTGGGTACGTAGTGCGAAAGGGCATGAAATCGATCCTGCGGGTTTGAATTACAAATCCGGTGACAGCTTCCGTAGTGCTGTGCGTGGTAAGAGTAATCAGCCAGTGGTCTTTATTGATAGTACGGGGCGTAGTTATTCCGTTGACCCATTGGACTTGCCATCTGCCAGAGGGCAGGGGGAACCTTTGACCGGCAAACTGGCATTACCGGCAGGGGCGTCTGTTGAACATCTGCTAATGGCGAAAGACGATCAGAGATTTTTGATGGCATCTGATGCAGGTTATGGCTTCATCTGTACTTCCAATGACCTGATTGCTAAAAACAGGGCGGGGAAGGCACTGATTACGTTGCCACAGAATGCTAAGGTCATGCCACCATTGGAGATCATCAATGAGCAGGATGATATGTTACTGGCGATCACTAAGGCAGGTCGTATGTTGATGTTCCCGGTCGCAGATCTTCCACAGCTTTCAAAAGGCAAAGGTAACAAAATTGTTTCCATTACCGCCTCTCAGGCCGCTTCAGGAGAAGATATGTTGAGCTGGTTGCTGGTATTGTCTCCGAAATCCTCAATTACACTTTATTTCGGTAAACGCAAATTGCAGCTTCACCCAGAGGATTTGCAGAAATTCCGGGCAGAGAGAGGACGCAAAGGAACTTCACTGCCACGCGGATTACAGCGTGTTGAACGTGTAGAAGTGTTGAGTGTGTAATAAATAAAAACATCTTAAATAACCTTAATAGCGGGTCAGCGTGGCGCTGGCCTGCCTTGCTACAGGAAACCGCAAGAGAAAACTATGTTAACCATTATTCGTGGGATCATTGTTATTTTATTCACCATTTTGATCTGTATATTTGGTGGAATTTACTGTTTATTTAGTCCGCGCGATCCGCGACATGTGATGACCTTTGGCCGGGCATTTGGCAAGCTACACAAAATATTCGGTATCACATTGATAGAGCGTATTCCTGAAGATTCTTCTCAATATGGTGCGAGCATCTATATTGGTAATCACCAGAATAACTACGACATGATCACTATGTCGAATGCTGTACAGCCACGCACGGTGACTGTTGGTAAGAAGAGTCTGCTCTTTATCCCTTTCTTTGGTCAGTTGTACTGGCTGACGGGGAATATCCTGATTGACAGGGAAAACCGGACAAAAGCGCACGGAACAATTTCACAAGTTGTGGATCAGATCAAAAAGAATCGAGTTTCTGTCTGGATGTTCCCGGAAGGTACTCGCAGTCGTGGGCGTGGTTTACTGCCGTTTAAAACCGGTGCTTTTCATGCGGCCATTGCGGCTGGTGTACCGATTGTGCCTGTTTGCGTCTCCTCAACCCATGACAGAATAAAACTCAATCGTTGGAATAATGGTGTTGTTATTGTTGAGATGTTGCCTCCCATTGATACGGCAAAATATACCAAAGAGCAGGTGCGTGAATTGGCTGAATATTGCCGCCAAATGATGCAAGCCAAGATTGAAGAGCTGGATAAAGAAGTAGACGAACTTAACAAACGTAGTCAGTTGAATTAAAAATAAATATTCTAGCATTACAGCCCCTTTCTTTCTGGTTTGGGGATGAATTCTGACTATAAGTTTAAGATAGTTTTAGAATTTATCCCCTATTCGCGATATGATTGTTTTTTAATAAGTTAACGTTTTTATTAAATGCAATTGATAACGCATAATCAATAGAACGTAATTCGACAGAATAATAAATCCTAATATCCCCACATTGGGGAGTTCATTCACTTACCACCGCGATGTAACTCGAAATTTATTGAGTGTGCATAAGCAATCAATTTGGGATGCTATTCTTTCTTGTCGTGGAGATTATTCCTGCCGTGGAGAAAATATGTCACTGAGTCGGCGCCAATTTATTCAGGCATCTGGTTTGGCAATGTGTTTAGGGGCGCTCCCTTTTGCGGTTCGAGCTAATAAAGATCAACAAACGGCATTGCCTGTTCCCCCTTTGCTGGAGCCCCGTAGCGGACAGCCTCTGTTTTTGGCTCTACAGAAATCCAACTGGTCTTTTGATGGAAAAAATAAGGCTTCGGTATGGGGTATCAATGGGCTTTACTTGGGGCCGACTATTCGTGTCCGTAAAGGAGATAACGTTAAGCTGATATATAGCAACCGCTTGCCAGAGCCTGTTTCAATGACGGTGAGTGGGTTGCAAGTCCCCGGAACATTAATGGGTGGAGCAACACGTTTGATCCCCTCTAACGGAAATTGGTCGCCCGTCATTCCCATTGAGCAGCCGGCAGCGACATGCTGGTATCACGCGAATACACCACACCGAATGGCGAGACAGGTTTATGCAGGACTAGCGGGAATGTGGTTGGTAGACGATGAAAGCAGCCGTAACTTACCTTTGCCTAAACATTATGGGGTTGATGATTTCCCCATTATTCTGCAAGACAAACGGTTGGACAATTTTGGTACTCCCCGGTATGACAAAGCCTCTGCCGCTCAGGGCTTTCTTGGTGATACATTAGTTGTTAATGGTGTGGAAGATCCTTTTATTGAAGTTGCCAAGGGCTGGATCAGACTGCGTTTATTGAATGCAGCCAATGCTCGCCGCTTCCAATTGCAACTCAGTGATGGTAGCCCTTTTTATATGGTTGCGACCGATCAGGGCCTGCTGCCTGCGCCAGTTGCAGTGCAGACGCTTTTTCTTGCACCGGGAGAACGTCGTGAAGTACTGGTGGATATGTCAAAAGTGGATAGCGTGGTTATTAGCGCAGGTGAATCTGCTGGCATGATTGATCGCCTGAAAGGGCTATTTGAACCCTCCAACAAATTACGTTCAACGAATGTTCTGACAATTAAATCGGGGGGATTATTACCTTTGGTCACGGAAGCGTTACCCGCTCAGCTTGTAGTGGATATGGCGGAAATTAATACTTCGATTCGCAATCGGCAGATCGTTTTAGGGGATAAAACACAAGGGATCAATGGCGCATTATTACATTCAGGCCGTATCGATATAACCAGCCACCAGGGGGCGTGGGAACGTTGGGTAGTCACTACCTCGGTTCCACAACCTTTCCATATTGAAGGTGCCAGATTTAAGGTCATCAACCACAACGGTATGCGGCCAGAGCCTCAGGATTATGGCTGGAAAGATACTGTCTGGGTTGATGGCAGAACAGAGTTGCTGGTAAATATGATGCAGCCATCGT
This sequence comes from Xenorhabdus siamensis, assembly GCF_037996745.1. NCBI lineage: Bacteria > Pseudomonadati > Pseudomonadota > Gammaproteobacteria > Enterobacterales > Morganellaceae > Xenorhabdus > Xenorhabdus siamensis. Next base: position 168,526 of record NZ_JBBMXE010000009.1, on the reverse strand, counting down.
ATGAACATTACCCTTTTATGTATTACAGCCAGATATTGGAAATGGCGGATCATGGGGTGGCAGGGCAATTGGTTGTTAGTCCGGCGGGGATGTAAGGTCTCTTATGAGACCTTTTTTACGGTTGTTAGCATGTCTGATTTGAAGGAGAAATAAAGAAAACGGGTATTAATAATAATCAGTAAACTGTATTATCCAAATCTTTCTTATGAAAATATTTTCGGTTTAGATAAATAAATACGGCTGTAACACTAATAATAACAATATTTATCACTTACACGGTTAAGATTAATATCTATCAATAAATGTTCTCTGTATCTGCTTATTGAATTATACACTTAAATAAGTAATATAATTTTTAAGCTGAGTTGCCAATTTTTATATTTTATACTGCTTACTAATATGTTTAGAATACCCGCGGCAAAAACATATAGGTTCAATATATCCATTAATAAAATAAACGATTATCTGTAAGGAGAAACTATTCATAATTATAGATAACCCTATAATGATATATAAAGATCATGAAAATAAAAATAGTTAATATTCTACAAACGAGAAATTATATTCTAACCACTCATTAACAATAGGAAAGGATTTTATGATCACAATAAATATAAATACAAACGGTGTTAATGGTATTACAATTACAAATAGTAATAATGAACCTACTCCAGTACCGGCAACTTATGGTCCAAATACACCAGCATCAGAACCCACTACAGTCAGTAATTATAGTGATATAACCATAGAACCACATTCTTCTGTACAGGCAACAAGAATTGATACGCCTATTATTCCTGAAGCACGTCCCGATTACTATGTAGCCAACTCCGGCCCTGCACCAACAGTTAGGGCTGTTTTTTATTGGTCTCATTCTTTCACATCAGAATGGTTCGAATCTTCTTCTATCACAGTGAACGCAGGAGAGGATGGAATATTAAAAGCACCTGGTAACTCTTTATATTACAGCAAAGTCGTAATTTATAATGACACAGATAAGCGAGCCTTTGTTACTGGATATAATAAATAATGATATAAAATCTATTTATAATCAATGGATTTTAATTTGAGAAATATCCAATTAATTTATTGTTTAACTACAGATTAATTAAGGTATTAAGGTAAAATAATATTATGAATACCACACCTATTACTATATCTACAAATGAAACATCGCCTTTACTGACTGACGTAATGCCCATGGATCTTTATGCAGTGTCCACGCCTGATTATGAATGGGATATGTCGTCAATCATAAAGGATGCTATTATTGGTGGTATAGGATTTATTCCAGGTCCGGGCCCGGCATTATCCTTCCTGTTAGGACTATTTTGGCCTCAACAAAAAGACAATACTTGGGAGCAAATTCTCCAAAAAGTAGAGCAGATGATAGAGGATGCTGTTCTGCAAACCATTAAAGGAATACTTAATGGAGAAGTACAAGAGATCAAAGGGAAAATGGAACATGTAGAATCTATGCTGAAAAACTCGCCTGGGAGTCAGGAAAGTCATGATGCATATATGTTCCTGGCAAGATATCTGGTGAGTATAGATGAAAGATTCAAATCTTTTGATAATAGAACAAATTACCAGATTCTCCCAATGTATACTAACACTATTATGTTACAGATCCCTTATTGGAAAATGGGAATAGAGAAGAAAAAAGATATTGGGCTGACAGATATTGAAGTTAATGAATTAAAAGAACTTATCGACAAATTAGTGGGTAAGGCCAAGAACTATATTCATACGATGTATACTAATGAATATAACGATGCTATAAACACATCAACAGCAGGGAGTGTCACTAATAATTTATTATCTGTAAGAGGATATTGTTTATTACACGGTTTAGAGTGTATTGAATTAATTGAGCATATACAGAATAATAGCCTTGAAAGTGGTTTCTATCCTAAAACTATCAGTTATTCGACTGTGTTTGATCGTCCGACTAACAAAATGAGAATTCAGGCTCTTACAGAAGACGATGCAATGCAGGAGCCTTTCAAGCCATCTTTAATTAATGGGAAATACAATAAAATACAATCCATAATTGGATATGTACAAAGAATTGGGAATGCACCTAGAGTTGGTGGTATTAAAATTACATTTACCAACGGCTCATATTATACACTTGGTACGGTGACCTCAGAAACGAATTCGATTGAACTAAATGATAGTGTGATCGAAAGCTTGGAAGTATGGGGAAATGGTGCTGTTGATGAGGCATTATTTAAGTTAAGTGATGGGCGTTTATTACGTATTGGTGAGCGTTACGCGAAAAAATACAGAAAATATGCTGTTGATCATCACTATATTGCGGGGATTTACTTGGCCAGCGATGAGCCTTCACTTGCTGGTCAAGCCGCAGGTATTGCCGTTTCATATCATATGATGGCTGACAAAAAATAATATTTGCTAATAGAATTAGAATACTAGTTTGGTTGTAATTTATTGTTAATTTCAAGTTGTTGTTTAGTTGCAAAGAATCCCCCTGGTCACATAGTGATTGATGTGACCAGAGGTAATCTTTTCTACTCTAAACAAAGGTAATTGACTTTATTGTTGTTGCGTTGCAATCTGAAATCTATTAGACGTATAGGCTAATTATTTGTTCTGAATAAATTGCTAATCTTATCGACTGTCACAACCCCTTTCCGTATAGTGTCCACAGTTTTTATACTACATGCCTGTAAGGTGACTTAATGAATATCAGCTTGATTGCTGCGATGGCTATGGATCGAGTTATTGGTATGGAAAATACCATGCCGTGGACTCTGCCGGGCGATTTAGCCTGGTTTAAACGTAATACACTGGGAAAACCAATCGTAATGGGAAGGGTAACTTATGAATCGATTGGTCGTCCTTTACCGGGGCGGCTGAACATCATAATCAGCCGTCAGCCAGCCAGTGACGATCGCGTAACTTGGGTAAGCTCAGTCGAAGAAGCATTGGCCGCGGCAGGTGATGTTGAGGAAGTGATGGTGGTAGGCGGAGGTAAAATTTATGAACAATTTATTCCTCTGGCTAACCGCATGTATCTGACACATATTGATGCAGAAGTGATTGGTGATACTCATTTCCCTGATTATGAACCAGATGAATGGAACTCGATCTTTACCGAATACCATGACGCAGATGAACATAACTCACATGGCTACTGTTTTGAGATTCTAGAACGGCGCAAGTGATCTTATTTGCCAATCAGATTTGAGATACGGAGTGTCAAAAGACACTCCGGCATTACCTAAATATCACGAATCTAATCAATCTGAAGCTATAACTAAGGCGGGTTGGCTAAAATATTGCTTATCTTCCCAACGCAAAAGAGTCAGTTTGCCTCCCCAGCAACAACCTGTATCCAAAGCATAGATACCAGCAGGCGTGCCCTGACCTTCCAGCGCTGCCCAGTGACCGAACGCAATGGAATAATCCTCAGGGATATTGCGTGGTAATTCAAACCAGGGTTTCAGTGGAGCAGGCGCATTTTCAGGTTTGGACTTGCAAATCATATCTAGCTGGCCATTCGGGAAACAATAGCGCATCCGTGTTAATACGTTAGTACTGTAGCGCAACCGTGCTAATCCACTTAATTTGGGTGACCAGCTATTGGGTATATCACCATACATAGCGTTAAGAAACAGGGGATAACTGTCACTGCGCAGAATCACTTCTACTTCACGGGCACACATTTTGGCTGTATCCAGATCCCATTGCGGGGTTAGCCCTGCATGTGTCATGACCAACTTCAGTTCATCATCGATCTGTAATACCGGCTGTTTTCTGAGCCAATTAACTAACTCATCGACATCTGGAGCAGCAAGCAACTCATCCAATTGATCTTTGGGTTTATTGCGGCTGATCTTGTTATACACAGCCAGCAAATGCAGATCATGATTGCCTAAAACCAGCTTAACGGCGGAACCAAGCTGTTTAACATAGCGCAGAACAGCCAGTGAATCAGGGCCACGGGCGACTAAATCCCCCGTTAGCCACAACGTATCTTTGTCAGGATGAAAATCGACCTGTTGTAAGAGCGCAATCAGCTCACGATAACAGCCGTGAATATCGCCGATAAGGTATGTAGCCATAGTTAATTTATCAGTGTTGGAATAGCCAATCGGAACACCGGAATAATCGCACGAAACGGATGGCCACTGTGATCAATCATCTCATAGTAACCTTCCATGGTCCCCAAAGGGGTTTCAAGAACAGTTCCGCTGTTATAGCGATATTCCGTTCCGGGTGGGATTACAGGTTGTTTTCCCACAACCCCTTCCCCCTGAACTTCTGTTTGGTGACCATTACTGTTGGTAATACGCCAGTAACGACTAATGAGTTGCACCGGGGAATGCCCAAGATTGCGAATTGATATTGTATAAGCAAACACAAAACGTTGTCGTTCCGGCTCTGATTGGCTTTCTACGTAAGTGCTTTGAACTTGAATATAAACTCTTGGTTCGTTGAGCATAGCTGCCTCCTGTTACTGCAACGGATGTTCGGTAATTAGACCGTTTCAGGTTGAGACGATAACCAGTTAGCCATCTTACAGTATTGTTCGACCGAAATATTTTCAGCGCGTGTGCTCGGATCGATTCCCAACTCAGATAGCTGTTCAACTGAAAATAGGTCACTCAGGCTATTACGGATAGTTTTGCGTCGTTGATTAAATGCTTGGGTGGTGATCCGGGCTAACTTGCGAATATCCTGAACCGGATAAGGTATAAACTTATGAGGGATTAATCGCACGATGGCTGAATCGACTTTCGGAGCCGGGGTAAATGCTGTAGGTGGTACTTCAAGAACAGGGATTATGTGGCAGTAGTACTGCGCCATTACACTTAAACGCCCGTAGGCTTTACTACCAGGCCCTGCAACAAGACGATTCACCACTTCTTTTTGCAACATAAAATTCATATCAGCGATAGCATCAGTATAGCTGAAAAGATGAAACATCAACGGAGTAGAGATGTTATAGGGCAAGTTACCAAATACACGCAGAGGCTGTCCTTGCGCTTTAGCAATCTGACCAAAATCAACGGTCATGGCATCTTGCTGAATAATAGTCAGCTTGTCTTTCAATTTGGGATGGACGTGTAGACGAGCCGCCAGATCACGGTCAAGTTCGACGACAGTCAATTTATCCATACGCTCGCCAACCGGTTCGGTCAGGGCTCCCAGACCCGGCCCAATCTCTACCATAGCCTGTTCAGGCTGTGGATCCATAGCATCGACAATGCTATCAATAATAAATTGATCGGTTAAGAAATTTTGCCCAAAGCGTTTACGGGCATGATGCCCTTGGTGGACTTTATTATTCATTACTGTTTTGTATCATTTTAATTGCTAGATTCAATGCGGTGATAAAACTTCCCACATCAGCTTGACCTGTCCCCGCCAGCTCCAATGCTGTGCCATGATCGACAGAAGTTCGGATGAATGGCAGCCCCAAAGTGATATTCACGGCTTTGCCAAAACCCTGGTATTTTAACACGGGCAGCCCCTGATCGTGATACATAGAAAGCACAGCGTCAGCATGATCCAGATATTTTGCCTGAAACAAGGTATCAGCAGGCAATGGGCCTTCCAGCCAAATACCTTCTTTCCTTAAGCTGTCTAATGCCGGAATAATTACATCTATTTCTTCACGCCCCATATGCCCACCTTCACCAGCGTGAGGATTTAAGCCACAAACATAAATATGAGGGCGCTGTATACCGAATTTGGTCTTCAGGTCATGGTTGAGGATAGTCACTACTTCCCGCAGAGAATCAAAGGTAATCGCTTTAGGAACGTCCAAAATGGGCAAATGTGTTGTCGCTAGTGCTACCCGTAATTCTTCTGTTGCCAACATCATAACGACTTTTGAACATTGGCTAAGATCAGCAAAAAATTCAGTATGCCCGGTGAAGGCTATCCCTGCATCATTGATAACGCCTTTATGAACAGGGCCTGTTACCAGTGCTGAAAAATCACCGTTCAAGCAACCATCGCAGGCTTTTTCCAGTGTTTCTGTGACATAACTACCATTTTCTCGGTTTAATTCGCCAGCGATAGCCGGAGTATGGAGAGAAACGGGCAGAATCGTCAGTGTTCCGGCAGCCTGTGAGGAAGATGGGTGTTCAGGAGAATAAGGTTGTAATTGCAGTGGAAGATTTAGTTGCCTGGCACGAGAAAGCATAAGCTCAGGATCGGCGCACACAACCAGTTGGATAGGCCATTCAAATTGTGCAAGGGCAATAACTAAATCAGGACCAACCCCGGCTGGTTCGCCGGGGGTAATAATAATGGGTTTATTATTGTGCATCGCTACCATCTAAAATTTTCACATAAGCGGAGGCGCGTAATTCCTGAAGCCAGGTTTGCGCTTCTTCACTGAATTTACGGTTGAATAGTAATCGGTAGGCGCGATCTTTTTGTGCAGCATCAGTTTTGTCTACTTTGCGGGTATCCAGCAATTGGATCAAATGCCAGCCGAAAGAAGAGTGAACGGGTTGGCTGATTTCACCTTTCTGGAGTTTAACCAAAGCATCGCGGAAAGCAGGGGCATAGGTACTTGGTAAATTCCAGCCTAGTTCACCGCCACGCAGGGCAGAACTCGGATCTTCAGAATACTCTTTTGCTGCTTTTTCGAAGGTAATTTTGCCGCTTAAGATCTCTTCCCGGATCTGTCTCAATTTATCGCGGGCCTGATCATCATTCATAACAGGTGATGTTTTTAGCAGGATATGACGAGCATTAACTTCAGTAACTGCAACGGATGCACTGCCGCCACGGATATCATTAACTTTCAGAATGTGAAAACCAACACCGGAACGGATTGGACCAATCACCTGTCCTCTCTGAGCTGACTGGAGTTTTTCAGCAAATAGTGACGGCAGCTCTTGTAATTTGCTCCAGCCCATATTGCCGCCTTTTAAGGCTTGTGTATCGCTGGAGTAGGTGATAGCCAGTTTACCGAAATCGCTGCCATTTTTAAGTTCAGACAAGATTTTGTTTACAGTAGCTTCTGCTTTTTCGACCTGAGCAGGCGTCGGATTTTCTGGCAGAGGGATCAAAATCTGGCTGATATTCAATTCAGTATTCTGATGATCATGGCTACTGAGCTGATTAGCTATAGAGTCAACTTCTTGTGGCAGGATAGAAACACGACGGCGTACTTCGTTGTTACGCACTTCTGCAATCAGCATCTCTTTGCGGATTTGATTGCGGTAGGTATCGAAATTCATGCCGTCCGCAGCCAGACGTTGTTTCAGTTGAGCAACGCTCAGATGATTCTGCGCAGCAATATTTTCGATAGCAGAATCCACATCCTTCTCAGGGACAGAGAGCTGCATCCGTGCTGCCATTTGCAGAATGATGTCATCCATAATCAGACGTTCAAGGATCTGGTGACGCAATGTTTTCGCATCTGGCATTTGTTGACCAGCTTGTTTTGCGTTGATTTTAACGGATTCTAAAAGGTTGTTGACGTCACTTTCCAGTACGACATCGTTATTAACAATGGCAGCAACCTTATTGAGTTCTTGCGGAGCTGCAACTGCGGCAGTGTTCATTGCAAACATCAACCCGAGAATAATCGTTCTCCAGTTCTTCATATGTTTCCCATCATATCAATCCCGCCATAAGGCGGGGTTATTGTGTTTACATTGTGTTTAATTGGTATCAGAAAGCACGTTGATAAGGCAAAATACCTTGTTGCAGCATCTTCAGGCTACCTAAACTGTAATTATTGCTTAAGCCACGGAGTTCAACATTGAGTGACCATTTGTTGTCATATTCACTTTGGTTGTTTTTCCAGTTTACGATCTTACGCTCGTAACCGACATTCACAGCCCAACAACAGGTACTATATTGCATGCCAACCATCTTGCTGGCAGGTTGCTTTTCTTTGGTATCGTAGTAATACGCTCCCACGAGCGCCCAACGATCACCTAACGGCCAACTTCCTACCATACCTACCTGAGAAATGCCTTGCTGGTATGCCGGAGCACTTCTAAGGGTGGCCTGGATATAATCGCGATCAACAAAGCGATAGTTTAATTGTATCAGACGGTCAGCGTCACGTCGGTACTCCACTACCGAATTACCCATTGCGACTTTGCTCAGGCGGGTATCATACTGAACTCCACCTTTGAATCCCCATGATGAGCTGATCTTCCATTCAACATCACCGGCCCAGGTTGTAGACCCTGTTCTTTTCTTAGTACCAACGGTACTTTGGTTTGTCTGAGTAGGCTCTATATCTTCAACACGCGGAGCTTCAAAGTAATAGATTTGACCTACAGACAAGCTAAAACGTTCAACTAAATCTTCATCATAGATGCGGGTAGTGATACCGCTTGTAAACTGATTGGCTGATGAAATGCGATCCAGACCACTGTAAAAACGGTCACGGAACAAGCCAGTATAGTTGGCTTGCAGCAAAGAAGAATCGTAGTTGTAAATGTTATTCTGGCTCTTATAAGGAACGTAGAGATACTGGATGCGCGGTTCCAGTGTCTGGGTATAAGCCGGATTAAAAGACATGGCGCGTTCAAATACCATCTTCGCATCTGATTTAAATTGTGGCAGAACGCGATTTGCTGATTTTTCTAATTGAGAATTTTTTTGAGCAGCAGGAATATCCTGCTGATAATAGGTTGCCATCAACTTAACTTCATTATTGAGGCTCGCCCAGTGATTGGAAAGCGGCAGATTAATGGATGGCTCCAGATGCCAGCGAACTGCGTTTGGCTGATCTTTACCTACGCTGGTAAATTTAGCAAATTGCGCATAAGTGCGGAAATCAAATGGCCCCAAATCATTCTTATAATAATTCAGATCCAACTGAGGTGTCGCACGGTAAGCTTTTCTGCCATCACTGACGGTAAAAATTTGAAATTGCTTGGTTGTTAAGGTTGCATTCCAGTTCTGTTGCGCATAACCAATACTGAATTTTTGTGTCGCATAGCCATCAGTACTAGTACCGTATTGAGAGGTGAAATCAGTAAAATAATGAGGATCGCTGACCTTAGTATATTCGGCACTGAAACGCCAAACCTGGTTCATGACACCGCTGTGGTTCCAGTAGAATAACCAGCGGTTGTTGCTATCCCGTTCAGGTCTGAGATTGAATTTTTTATCATCTGCATACAGGCGGTCATTACCAATCCAATCCAATGCGACAGTTCCCAAACCTGCTTTTGTTAAGTAACGGAATTCATTATTAAATTTAAGCCCACGTTTGCTGATCAGATGTGGAGTAATGGTAGCATCATAATTAGGGGCAATGTTCCAGTAGTAGGGTAACAAGAACTGGATGCCGTTTTTATTGGAAAAACTGGCATTAGGGATCAAAAAACCAGAGCGGCGTTTATCACCAATCGGCAGTTGCAGGTAAGGGGTATAAAACACGGGGACATTGGCGATTCTGAATCGGGCATTCCAAATCTCTGCCACTTCTTCCTGACGATCCAGAATGACTTCTGAACCTACAACGCTCCAGCTATCATTACCCGGTAGACAGGAAGTGAACACTCCATTATTTAAAATGGTATAGCGGTTTTCATTGCGTAGCATCATCTTATCAGCGTTGCCACGCCCCTGACGACCGACCATTTGGTACTTGCCTTGTTCCACGTCTGTGTCTTTAGTGGTTAAGTTAGACCAGGCCCGTGGCCCTTTCAGGATAATTTGGGGGTCATCATATCTGACATTCCCTGTGGCGGTAATAGTCCGTACCGGAATTGAATCTTCTGTTTGTTCGAATCTGACTTTGTCGGCTGTCAGCGTTTTGTTGCCTTGTTGGATATTTACATTGCCGACAAATTCAACCGCAGTGGGATATTCACCATGTGTATCATCAGACTGAATATGAATCGGGAGTTTATTAGGGTCCCCTGTAATAATGGGTTTGTCATAAACAGGGACGCCCAGCATACACTGTGCTGCAAGGTCAGCGTGTGCTTGCTGACTGTAAAGTGCTGCCCATACCATAGTGGCTAGCAAAGTGGGGTAACTTTTATTCATAGATGCTTATGCGGTTCCATCATCAGTGGCATCACGCCGACAAACGCTGAGAGACTAACGCACTTGATAGATATGCGCCAGAGTAAAGTTAAATTTCACTAATCTTGCTGTTAGGCACAGAGCTTAATGAATAGTATGATAATGATGAACAGTATGATAATGCAAAATTTCGCTCAGGGCATTGAGGAATTGAAGAGTATATGCAGTATTGGGGAAAATTATTAGGGTTAATATTTGGTATTGCGTCTGGTGCCGGCTTCTGGGGCATTGTTATTGGGATATTGCTAGGGCACATTCTTGACAAAATCAGAATACGCAATCAGGGAACGCCAGCCAAAAATCCATCCCGACAAGCGCTGTTTTTCCGTAGTACCTTTCAGATATTAGGGCATCTGACCAAATCGAAAGGTCGGGTGACTGAAACGGATATCCAGCTAGCCAGTCAGCTTATGGATAGAATGCAACTGCATGGTGAGGCACGAATTGCAGCACAGCGGGCATTTCGTGAAGGTAAACATCCTGAATTTCCACTGCGTGAGACATTGAAACAACTTCGTCGAGCCTGCTTTGGACGCTTTGATCTGGTCAGAATGTTTCTCGAAATTCAGCTTCAGGCAGCATTTGCTGATGGCGAGCTGCATCCGAATGAAAGAAGAGTGCTGTTTGTGATCGCGGAAGAACTGGGAATTTCCCGCATTCAATTTGAACAATTTCTTGCCATGATGGAAGGGGGGCGCCATTTCGGTGGACAATACCAGCAGCATGGTCATTATCAGGGGCCTGGTCAACAACGGGCGACGTTGGAAGATGCGTGTAAGGTGTTGGGTGTTAAGCAAAATGATGATGCTACAACGATTAAACGGGCTTATCGGAAACTGATGAGTGAACACCATCCCGATAAGCTGGTGGCAAAAGGTTTACCACCAGAAATGATGGAAATTGCCAAACAAAAAGCACAGTCTATTCAATCCGCTTACGATTTGATTAAAAAAGAAAAAGGCTTCAAATAATAGTAATTGCCAACAAAAAATAAATAGTAGTAATTAATGAAACGTAGTAATTGCAGATAAATAGTCGCAATCAGAAGTCTGCCTTACACTCAAAATGCATTGGAGAGCCGTAGGCCGGATGAGTGATCGATAACTCCTGAGCATGTAATTGCAGGCGGGGTGCCAGTTCCCTGGCCTGCTGATGGGCATAGAACCGATCTCCCAGAATGGGATTTCCCAGTGCCAACATATGTACGCGAAGCTGATGGGAGCGTCCGGTGATAGGAGCCAGCCTGACGCGGGTTGCCTGAGCTTCATATTCAAGTACCTGATATTCTGTCTGTGCCGATTTTCCCGTTTCAAAGCAGACTTTTTGTTTTGGTCGGTTTGGCCAGTCGCAGATCAGCGGTAAATCAACCAACCCTTGTTCCTGTTCCAATTTCCCCCAAATGCGTGCGATATAGACTTTTTTCGGTTCACGCTCACGGAATTGCCGTTTGAGTTCACGCTCTGCCGCTTTGGTTAATGCGACCACCATGACACCACTGGTTGCCATATCCAATCGGTGAACAGATTCCGCGGTTGGAAATTCAGCCTGGATCCTCGTCATGATACTGTCTTTGTGCTCTTCTGCTTTACCCGGCACAGAAAGCAATCCGCTCGGTTTATTGACAACCATAATGTGTTCATCTTGATAAAGCACATGTAACCAAGGGTCAGTCGGGGGATTATAAGACTCCAGCATAGTAGCTCCAATGGATTCGGAAAAAATTTGCTCAGAAAAATAACGGGGCGCATTCTAGCAGTATATGATTGAGGGTGTGAGATCAAAATAACGTACATTGATCAAGATAAAACGGATAAGACAAAAGTAAGTAAAAAAACCAAGGGATATCTCTTTGAGAATATCCCTTAGTTGCCAGATAAGTGTTATTGATAACGACTTATTGATGAGCAGTGATTGATCGTCAGTTGCCAGTCAATAGTGATTTACTGGTGAGAAACTATGACCAAGCGGATAGCATCCAGACGCCAGTTTGCCTGATCAAGGTTTAGCAGTAAATGTTTATGCTCAGACTCAATCGCTTCCAGCTCATCATCACGGATGTTCGGGTTAACCGCTTTTAATGCTTCCAGACGTGACAACTCAGCGGACAATACTTCATCAGCTTCTTTTTTCGCTTTTTCGATCAATTCACGCGCTTGTTGCTCAATCAAGGGTTCAGATTGCTGCAAGATAGCATGGACTTCTTTTTGGACTGCATTAACCAACTTGCTGGCATTATGGCGGTTAATGGCATTCAACTGACGGTTGAAACCTTCAAACTCTACCTGAGAAGCCAGATTGGTGCCTTTCAGATCCATCAACAAGCGTAATGGTGTTGGTGGCAGGAAGCGGGTTAATTGCAGGTGTTTCGGTGCCTGAGCTTCGACAACATAAATTAACTCAACCAACAGGGTGCCGACTGGCAGTGCTTTGTTTTTCAGAATAGAAACAGCACAGCTTCCGGTATCTCCTGACAGAATAAGATCCAAACCATTACGGATGATTGGGTGTTCCCAGCTTAGGAATTGCGTATCTTCACGGGACAGTGCTTTTTCACGATCAAATGTGACAGAACAACCATCCTGCGGTAACCCTGGGAAATCAGGCACCAACATGTGATCAGATGGATTGAGGACGATAATATTATCGTTGCGGTCTTCCTGATTAATACCAATAATATCAAACAGATTCAGAGCAAAATTCACCAGATCGGTATTATTATCCTGTGCGGCAATAACTTCAGCCAGTTTTTGCCCTTGTTCGCCACCGTTGGAATTCATCTCCAGCAAACGGTCACGGCCTTGCTCCAATTGTTGTCTGAGTTTCTCGTGGTGTTCGCGACATTCGGTAATAAATTCCTGGAAGCCTGTTTGCTCATTGGGTTTGGCAAGGAAGTTCAATAGCGTTTCATAATATTTGTCATAGATGGAACGACCTGTCGGACAAGTATGTTCAAAAGCATCCAGACCTTCGTGATACCAGCTTAGCAGGACAGATTGCGCGGTGCTTTCCAGATAAGGAACGCTGATCTTGATATTGCGGCTTTGACCAATACGATCCAGACGACCGATACGTTGTTCCAGCAAATCAGGATTGAAAGGCAGATCGAACATCACGAGCTGATTAGCGAACTGGAAGTTACGGCCTTCGGAACCGATTTCAGAACAGAGCAACACTTGTGCTCCTTCTTCTTCAGAAGCGAAGTAAGCAGCGGCACGGTCGCGCTCCAGCAGGGAGAGTCCTTCATGAAATACTGCACTGCGGATACCTTCACGCTCACGCAGAACCTGTTCTAATTGCAGAGCGGTTTGTGCTTTGGCGCAGATCACCAGCACTTTTTCATCGCGATTTGCCAGCAGGAAGCCAAGCAGCCATTCCACACGAGGGTCAAAGTTCCACCAGGTCGCGTTTTCGCCTTCAAACTCCTGATAGATCCGCTCAGGATAGAGCATATCTTTGGCGCGGGCTTCTACCGATTTTTTTGCTCCCATAATTTCAGATACTTTAATGGCAGTCTGATATTGGGCTGGCAATGGCAGCTTAATTTCGTGCAGTTCACGGTGCGGGAAGCCTTTCACACCACCACGGGTATTACGAAACAGCAGCCGGCTGGTGCCGTGGCGATCCATCAACATAGAGATCAATTCACGGCGGGCGTTCTCACTCTCTTCATCTTGATTACTGTTAGCCGCTTTCAGCAGAGGTTCAATATCTTGTTCACTGATCAGTTCAACAATCAGGTTTTGCTGGTCATTGCCCAGTGTCTCGCCGGATAGTAACAGAGTTACCGCATCAGCAACTGGGCGGTACTTTTGTTGTTCATCGATAAAAGCCTGATAATCGTGAAAACGATTCGGATCGAGGAGACGCAAACGGGCAAAATGGCTTTCCTGCCCCAATTGCTCTGGAGTGGCGGTCAGCAGCAGTACAGATGGAATTTGCTCTGACAATTGCTCGATAACATGATATTCACGGCTTGGCGCTTGCTCACTCCATGCCAGATGATGGGCCTCATCTACGACCAGCAAATCCCAGCTTGCTTCCAGCAGATGTTCAAACCGCTGTTTGTTGCGGCGAACAAAATCCAGAGAGCAGATAACCAATTGTTCTGTTTCAAATGGATTATCGCTATCGTGCAGGGCTTCGGCATAACGATCATCATCAAATAGGGAGAAACGCAGATTGAAACGGCGCAGCATTTCCACCAGCCATTGATGCTGGAGGCTGTCTGGCACGATGATCAATACACGTTCTGCACGGCCAGCCATCAACTGTTGATGAATAATCATCCCGGCTTCGATGGTTTTACCCAAGCCGACCTCATCTGCCAATAATACGCGGGGAGCGTGACGCTTGCCGACTTCGTTGGCAATATGTAACTGATGAGGAATCAAGCTGGCGCGAATACCACGCAGTCCACTCTCTGCCAGACGAAATTGTTCGCTTTGATGCTTACGGGCACGGAAGCGCAACGCAAAGCGATCCATTCGGTCAATCTGACCGGCAAACAGGCGATCTTGTGGCTTGTTAAACGTCAGTTTACTATCCAGCAACACTTCCCGCAGGCTGACATTTTCTTCTTCAGTATCTAAACGAGTACCGACATAGATCAGCAGGCCATTCTCTTGCTGAATTTCATCGATCTTGAGTTTCCAGCCTTCGTGACTGGTCACGGTATCACCTGCATTAAACATAACACGGGTAATAGGGGAATCATTGCGTGAGTAGAGGCGGTTTTCTCCGCTGGCTGGAAAAAGCAGCGTTACCATGCGCGCGTCAAGCGCCACGACTGTACCTAATCCAAGTTCGCTTTCTGTATCGCTTATCCAGCGTTGACCAAGAGTAAATGGCATAAATTTTGGCTCAGTTTTCTGTTAGATAATGTTATTTATGGTTGCAGGGTGGCTGCTTTTGTTGGATATCGATCATCATTGGTTATCGATAGGGTTAGTTTTTATGACTAGCTTTTCTGACTCGTTTCAGTGACACCTTTCATCACTTTTTTCGGAAAAAATAGGTCATAAAAGGGTCATTTCCCTTTAGAGGGACGTTATGTTAATTCAAGCTGAGCAAGTCGTCACCTGCAAAAATATCAATTAATCAAAAGACAGGTTCATTTGCCCCGCCAACAGCGTTATAAAATCATCCTGAAGAAATGGCAAGATAGCATTAGCAATCGGCATAACCTGTTTATTGATGTAGTGTTCATAATCTGGCGGTGAAGTCAGGTTTTCCAGTGGTTGAGGCCCGGATTGCGTGATGATATAGCTGATCCAACCGCCATTTTGATACTGCAATGGGCGATTTTTCCGCTGATTATACTCATCAGCCAGACGTGCTGCCCTGACATGAGGAGGAACATTGCGCTGATAGTAGCCAGCTTTCGACGTAGCCGTTTTCGATAAATCAGTCGCTTATCAAATTCACCTGCTAATGTGCGGGCGACATAATCACGAATATAATCCTGATAAGGTTGCTGATGAAAAATCAGGGAATACAGCTCTTGCTGGAATGTTTGTGCTAATAGCGTCCAGTCGCTTCTTACTGTTTCCAATCCTTTGAATACTATCTTGTTGCCACTCAAACCCGCATAACGTTTTTTACTGCCTTCCTCTGTGCCCCTTACTGTCGGCATAAGAAAACGCCGATAGTGAGTTTCAAATTCCAGTTCCAGTGTGCTTTCAAGATTGAGTTGGGTTCTGAGATGATCTTTCCACCACTGATTGACAAACTGTGTCAGCGAGTGACCAATCAGGCTGGCCTCTTTTTCGGAATGAGGGCGTTTCAGCCAGACAAACGTGGAATCCGTATCACCATAAATAACCTGATACCCTTGTGACTCAATCAAGTCGCGGGTTTGGTGCATAATCTGGTGCCCTCGCATCGTAATGGATGATGTCAGGCGTGAATCAAAAAAGTGGCAGCCTGAGGCTCCGAGTACACCATAGAAAGCATTCATAATAATTTTCAGTGCCTGAGCCAGTGGGGCATTCTGCTGTTTTTTTGCTTTATCACGCGCATACCAGATTTGCGTGACAATATCAGGCAGACAGTGCTGTGTACGGGAAAAAAACGCTTGCCGGAAACCGGGCACAGAATGTTTATTATCTGGATGGGCAAGACCTTCGACCATCCCGACGGGATCGATAAGGAAAGTACGGATAATGGAAGGGTAAAGGCTCTTGTAATCCAATACCAGCACCGAATCATACAAGCCCGGAAATGAATCCATCACAAAACCACCCGGACTGTGATCCGTGAAATCCGTTGGCTGAACAGGAGCGACATAGCCAATACGGTGCATTTTCGGCAGATAGAGATGGGTGAATGCGGCAACAGAACCTCCGGCCCGATCCGCAGCCAATCCTGTGACCGTTGCTCGTTCCAGTAAGAATGCGATAAGGTCTGCTTTCTCAAAAATGCGGTTGACCAGAATACAGTCCTGCAAATTGTAATGGGCGAGAGCCGGTTTATCTTCCTGAAAGCGACGGTTAATTTCATCCATCCGATCATAAGGGCTATCAATCGCTTTCCCTTCTCCCAATAACTCCTGAGCAACATATTCAAGACTAAATGAGGGAAAATTCCAGGTGGCTGTTTTCAGTGCATCAATACCATCGATGATTAAACGGCCTTCTGTTGATGCAAAAAAGTGTCCAGACTTAAAACTGTGCTCGCGCCATTCCAGCAAGCTACCACCTCGACCAAATCGCAGAGGAATGTTATAGCGTTCGCTGTGTTGCTGTAGCACCTTTAAATCAAATTGGATCAGGTTCCAACCGATAATGGCATCGGGATCGTAAACTTTTAGCCATTCATTCAGTTTTTCCAACAATTGTGGGCGGCTGGCAACATACTCCAGATTGAAATCCAGTTCTCGCTTTTCACCATTTTCCGGTCCTAGCATAAACACGGTTTTCTCACCACAGCCTGCTAAACCGATAGAATACAATTCTCCATGCTGGCTGGTTTCGATATCCAGAGAAACCCATTTCAAGTTGGGACGATAATCAGGATTCGGTTTCATCTGATAGCTCCCGTCTGGCTTTTGGTGAAACCAGACAGGCGCGGTAATAAAGCGTTCCATCATAAAACGATCCGGAGGTCGGATATCAGTTTCGTAAAGTGGTATTCCCTGCTCCCTGAAGACTTTCTCCCAATGTTGTAATTGACGATATTGCGAACAATACAAGCCGGAGACAGCTTGGCGATTAAAATCTTTCAGTGGTAATGTCTTGAACTCACAAGATCGCTCTTGAGTCAGCAGAGGCTGCGCTTTATGCAAATCACGTTGAGGGATAAAAGCGATGGCTTTTTGGTGAGGAATGATAACACGTCGGCTACCTTTATCTGTGGCTAA
Organism: Xenorhabdus siamensis; assembly: GCF_037996745.1. Taxonomy (NCBI): domain Bacteria; kingdom Pseudomonadati; phylum Pseudomonadota; class Gammaproteobacteria; order Enterobacterales; family Morganellaceae; genus Xenorhabdus; species Xenorhabdus siamensis. Next base: position 151,119 of record NZ_JBBMXE010000009.1, on the reverse strand, counting down.
CCAATACACCAATTCAATACCGGATGGTGTGTCTTTCCAATGACGGGATAGGATGAAGCCTTGTTCAACAGGATATATCTGCATAATATTTTGGTGTTAAGGCAATAACCTGAATTAAGGAAGTCGTGGCACACATAATCAATTATATTATCCCCAAAATCTCTGCTTCAGGCACTTCGCCCTTCACCAGTTTCTCCGTTGCTCCATCATAATGAATGGCTCCATCCACAATCAGCAGAGTGCGTGACGCTATTTTGGCAGCGTCATCAAGATTATGAGACACCATCAGCAAAGTGAGTTTTCGGTCACGACATACCTGATCCAGCAATTCCAGCATTTCATTACGTAAAGCAGGGTCAAGTGCTGAAAAAGGCTCATCCAGTAGTAAAACAGGTTGCTGGCGTACTAAACAGCGAGCCAGGGCTGCGCGTTGGCGCTGTCCACCGGAAAGCTGGACGGGCAGGCGATTCAAATATTCTGTCAGTGAGACTTGCGATGCAATTTGTTGCAACGTTTGTCGTTGTTGGACATTCAATTTAAGGCCGGGGTGTAATCCCAAACCAATATTTTGCTCAATGGTTAAATGGGAAAACAGGTTATTTTCTTGAAATAGCATGGATACCGGACGTTTGGAAGGCGCTGTATTTGTATGATTCTCCTTATCTAACCAGATATCACCACTCTTTGCGAATTGAAAGCCAGCCATTAAACTTAATAACGTGCTTTTGCCCGCCCCGCTAGGACCGAGGATAGCAATACGTTCACCGGCTTCGGCATTGAAGTCGAAACGCATAGCAATCTGCTCATAGGTATAAGTCACATTTTCAAGTTTAATCATGGCGTCGACCCGGTAATCGTTCAAGAACACTAAATAAAATAAAACAGAGAAGTAGTAGCAGGAATGCGGTCACAGCACCATCTTGACTGCGATATGCCCCGATTTGTTGATAAAGGTAGAAGGGCAGGGTACGGAAATTCTCGTCTCCAAATAATGCGACAACACCAAAATCCCCGACTGACAGCACACTGGCGAAAGCCAGTGCCTGCGCTAATGGGATTTTCAGTGCTTTAAGCTCAATCCAACGTAGGCGGTGGAGGCCCTGAATATTGAGAGAGAAGCATAGCGGATTATAGCGTTCAGCCAGATCACGCATTGGATTATCCAGCACTTTTAAAGCATAAGGAATTGCCATCAACGCATTGGTCAGGATAATCAGTTCATAAGGGGAATCCGGCAACCCAATAGTATTATTCAGCAGAATAAAAAAACCTGTCGCAAGGACAATACCGGGCATAGCAAGAATCAATAATCCACTGCTTTCCATTGCTTGTCCCCAACGGGATAAATGACGCAGGCGTAACTCACGGCTGCTCCATAACAGCATCATAGTCAGTAAAACACATAAGAAACCCGCACCTAGCGCGATAATGATGGAGGTTATGAAAGCCCGCCACAAAACGGGTTTACTGAGAACATCAAACACGGCACTGTTCAAACCATCCACAATGACGGCCAGCAAAGGCGGGAGCAAAAACAGTAATGCTGTGGTGATAAGCAATCCGTCACATAGTTTTTTTAGCCATGAATCCTGTGGATTACGCCATTGTTGTTGATGACCGTGCCCCACCGAAAGAACCCCTTTGAGCTTTTGGCTCAGCAAAACCAGACCAAGACAGCAAAAGAGCTGGATCAGCGCGAGCAGAGCAGCTTGACCGAGATCATAGTCATATTTAATCGCCTGATAAATAGCGAGTTCAATTGTTGTTGCAGAAGGACCTCCTCCTAATGCCAGTACCGCAGCAAAACTGGCAAAGCATAGCATGAAAATCAGTGCTGCCGTTGGCAAGATCTGACGGCGTAGATAAGGCCATTCGACAAAGCGAAAATGTTGCCATTCATTCATACCAAGCTGCGCTGCAAGTTGCCGTTGTTCTATTGCGATACCTTCCAGCGACTGAAGCAGTAATCGTGTTGCCATTGGCATATTAAAGAAAATATGCGCCAACAAAATACCTTGCAGGCCGTAAGGGGTAAAACGGTATTCAATTCCTATCCATTGGCAAAGATTAGCCAGCCAGCCAATACGCCCATAAACCGTCAGTATGCCAAACAGGGCGACTAAAACAGGAAGTACCAGCGTCATGGCGCATAGACGTAAAAAAAGCGTTCTGCCCGGAAAATGACGGCGATAGAGCGCCCTTGCCAGAAATATTGCAGGTATGACTGAGAATAAAGCAGACAAAAACGCCTGCCAGAAAGTAAAGCGAATGACATGCCATAGATAGTTGTCACTCAAAAATGTCTGCCAGTGGCTTTCAGGCGCGTTAAACCAAAGTGCCCCGAAAGCTGACAAAGCAATGAGAAGCAGCAAGCCGGAGGCAATTACCCCCGGCAGTAACCAACCCGCAATTAACGGCTTACAGCACTTTGCCATGTACGGATCCATTGTGTACGGTGTTTTGCTACTTCATCTGCATTGAATTGCAGTGATTTCGCAGGCACGGGCAGTTGCTTGAAAACTTCTGGCAGAGGTATGTCAATCACGGGATACATCCACTGGGTGGTCGGAATAGTTTGCTGAAATGCGGGTGAAACCATGAATTGCATGAATCTCTGTGCCAGTTCAGGCTGTTTGCTGGAAGCCAACTGGGCAGCGACTTCAATTTGTAAATAGTGCCCCTCATTGAATACAGCAGCAGCGTAATTATCTTTTTTCTCGGTTACGATGTGATAACCCGGTGATGTAGTATAGCTAAGCACCATATCCCCTTCACCTTTCAGAAATAATCCATAAGCCTCACTCCAGCCTTTGGTGACAGTCAGTGTTTTTTTGGCGATTTTCTGCCACTCCTGTGCAGCATTATCACCATAGATATCCTGTATCCAGAGTAAAAAACCTAACCCAGGAGTACTGGTGCGTGGATCCTGATAAATAATCTTCCAATTCTGGCGGCTGTTAATAAGCTCTTCCATGCTTTTAGGGGGATTAGGCAAGGTATTTTTGTTGTAAATAAAGGCAAAATAACCGAAATCGTAAGGGATAAAGGTGTTGTTATTCCATGTGACAGGCAATTTTAATTTTGTCGTATCAATACGGCTTGCAGTGAATAATCCAGTCTGTTGAGCAGCTTGGAGCAGGTTATTATCTAACCCCAGAACAATATCTGCCGATGCTTTTTTGCCTTCCATTCTTATACGGTTCAGCAAAGATACACCATCTTCCAGGGCGACGAGTTTCAATTCACAATCACATTCCGCTTCAAAAGCTTTTTTAATAATAGGGCCAGGGCCCCACTCAGAAGCGAATGAATCATAAGTGTAAACGGTTAATATGGGCTTTGCTTGTGCTGCCTGAGCAAAAGCACATGCAGAGAACGATAATGCACTTATCGCAATAAATCGCGCGATAAATCGGAAAAATAAATGCTTAAACACTTTGCTCTCCTGTAGTTATCAATAATCGTTATTAAAAATAGTTATTAACAGTAGCTATTAGCGCTCATAATTAAATGCGTTATCAGCAAATTGGTAAAAGATTTGAGAAAGTGCCAGATAAAATGACTATTTATAGAATAGCAACTCAAATCCCTACGCCAGTATCAGCCGGATCAGGTTCTACGGGTTTGTTCTCAGCGATGTTGCCCCGGCAACAATCGCACCCCGTTGAGATGACTGTATTGTAGAGACTTCGGTTGTGACTGCAAAGTCCCATCATAGAGGTTTACCGCTTAAGATGAGTGTGAAACAATTAGCTATCTTTTCAAATTCGTTTTATCGAGAGGTAGTCTGGTGATCGATGATGATGGCTACCGCCCGAATGTAGGAATTGTAATTTGTAATCGTCAAGGGCAGGTTCTGTGGGCCCGTCGTTATGGGCAGCATTCCTGGCAGTTTCCTCAAGGGGGCATCAATCCAGGGGAATCACCAGAACAAGCGATGTATCGTGAGTTGTTCGAAGAAGTTGGTTTAAATCGCAAAGACGTACGGGTTCTTGCCTCCACCCGTAGCTGGTTGCGTTACAAATTACCCAAGCGTTTGGTGCGTTGGGATACAAAGCCCGTTTGTATTGGGCAAAAGCAACGCTGGTTTTTATTGCAGTTGCTTTGTAATGAAACAGATATTAATGTGCAGCGCAGTAGTACACCAGAGTTTGATGGATGGCGTTGGGTGAGCTATTGGTATCCTGTCAGACAAGTTGTTTCTTTTAAACGAGATGTATACCGCCGTGTGATGAAAGAATTTTCTTCCATTGTGATGCCAATGCAGGAATCTACTTCACAACCCTATTCAACCTATATATATCGTCGTAGAAGAAGTTAGATAATTAAATTAGGTAATCGTTATGCTCATGCGCTTACGGGAAATAGTTGAAAAAGTTGCGATGGCAACAAATTTATCGGAAGCGCTTGGAGTATTAGTCAATGAAACCTGTTTAGCAATGAACACGGATGTTTGTTCTATTTATCTGGCAGACCATCAGCGTTGTTGCTATTACCTGATGGCTACTAAGGGGTTGAAAAAGCCAGAAAAACGCGTGATCAGCCTCTCCTTTAATGAAGGCGTTGTGGGTGAAGTTGGGCGTTTGTCGGAATTAATCAACCTTGCTGATGTGCGTGATCATCCTAGTTTCAAATATATTCCTCAAGTAGAAGAAGAAAATCTGCGGGCCTTTTTAGGGGCTCCAATTATTTATCGTCGCCAATTGCAAGGGATTTTGGTCGTTCAACAAAATGAACGCCGATTATTTGATGAAAGTGAAGAGTCCTTTATGGTGACACTTGCTATGCAATTGGCTGCGATCCTTGCTCAAGCGCAGACCCGCGGGCTGTTTGGTCAGTATCGCCAGACACGTATCAAGGCCCTGGCGGTTTCCGATGGCATTGTCATGGCTCAGGGATGGCAGGATTGTTCTCAGCCATCGCTCGAACAAGTATTTGAAGCATCAACACTGAATTATCAGGCTGAACGTTCTCGTTTGACCCAAGCCCTTGAACTGGCAACCACAGAATGTCGTCGAATAAGCAAACGATTTACCGCCAGTTCACAAAAAGAAAGTGCGGCTATTTTTGATCTCTATTCCCATTTACTGAACGATCCCAAACTTAAACAGGATCTGTTTCATTCCGTTGATAGCGGCTTTATCGCAGAATGGGCAGTTAAGACCGTGATTGAGAAATACGCAGAACAATTCGCCAGCCTGCAAGATGCTTATATGCGGGAAAGAGCCGCTGATTTACGCGCACTTGGGCAACGGGTATTGTTCCATCTGGATGATTCTTTTACTGGCAACAGCCAGTGGCCTGAACATTTCATTCTGGTTGCTGATGAACTCAGTGCCAATTTACTGGCCGAAATACCACAGGATAAGCTGGCTGGTGTCATTGTACGGGATGGGGCAACGCACTCTCATTCCGCAATATTGGTCAGGGCAATGGGAATACCTGCGATTATGGGCGCAGACATTCAACCAGAACTACTGCATAACCGGATGTTGATTCTGGATGGTTATCGCGGAGAATTTTTTATTGAACCAGAGCCACTGGTTGTTCAGGAATATCGCCAACTTATTGAAGAAGAGCAGATGCTTAGCGAATTGGCTGAAGGCGAATTGCAACAAAAAGCACGTCTTAAGAACGGGGAAAGAGTATTGGTTCAGCTCAATGCGGGTTTGAGCTTGAAATATGAGCAACAGATGGGCGATAGTATCGACGGTGTCGGGTTGTATCGTACTGAGTTCCCTTTTATGCTGCATAGTGGTTTTCCATCCGAAGATGAACAGAAAAACCGCTACCAAGAAATGCTCGCACTTTTTCCTGATAAGTCAGTCGTATTACGGACGTTGGATGTTGGCGCTGACAAAAACCTTCCTTATATGCCAATCAACGAAGAAAACCCTTGTCTTGGCTGGCGGGGAATTCGCATAACCCTGGATCAACCGGAAATATTTTTGATTCAGCTCAGAGCCATGCTGAAAGCCAATGTACAGACGGAAAACCTGAAAATATTGCTGCCGATGGTGAGCAGTATTGAAGAGATTGATGAAGCCAGGAAGTTGATCGACAGGGCAAAAGCAGAAGTTGAACGATCAGTGGCGACAACTATTGCGATGCCACAAGTCGGGATCATGGTAGAAGTTCCTTCCCTGATACTGCTGCTGCCACAATTGAAGAAACGGGTTGATTTTATCTCTATCGGTACAAACGACTTAACCCAGTATTTACTTGCGGTGGATCGTAATAATACACATGTCGCTTCTCTGTATGACAACCTACATCCGGCAGTAATCAGAGCCTTAAAACAGATTATTGATGAAAGCCGGCGTATTGGCTTACCCGTTAGTGTTTGTGGTGAAATGGCCGGTTTGCCAATGGGGGCGCTGATTCTGATAGGTCTTGGTTATCGTAGCCTAAGTATGAGTGGTCGAAGTATTCCGCGTATCAAGTACTTGCTGCATCATTTAGATTCGGACGAACTCAATCATTTTGTTAAAGAAATATTGGAGGCGGAAACCAGCCAACAGGTGAGAGAGATTTCCTCTGTATTTATGGAAACCCACGGTCTTGGTGGGTTGGTGCGTGGTGGCATTTAAGCACCCATGCTATTATTTACGATTATTTGTCTTAGGGCATTAACACACAAATTTATTCACACAACATATTATTAGTGGGGAACGATGAGCACTAGCTACCTGGCATTTCCTAATATTGACCCTGTCATATTTTCAATCGGTCCCGTATCTCTCCACTGGTACGGTCTTATGTATCTGGTTGGTTTTGTTTTTGCTATGTGGTTAGCAAATCGTCGTGCGGCAAAACCAAACAGTGGCTGGAATAAGAACGAAGTAGAAAACTTGCTGTATGCCGGTTTTGCCGGGGTATTCATCGGTGGACGCCTCGGTTATGTTCTGTTCTATAATCTGCCGATGTTCCTGAATAATCCTTTATATTTGTTTAAGGTCTGGGACGGCGGTATGTCTTTCCACGGAGGATTGGTTGGCGTCATTTGTGCAATGTGGTGGTTCTCGCGCAGAACTAAACGTCACTTCCTGCAAACTGCTGATTTTGTTGCGCCATTAGTTCCCTTTGGCTTAGGTATGGGGCGTATCGGTAACTTTATTAATGGCGAGTTGTGGGGGCGTGTCACGCTTGATACACCGTGGGCAATGCTGTTCCCAGGTTCTCGCAGTGAAGATATTGCACTGGCAACCACTAATTCCTCGCTATGGCCTATTTTGGAAAAGTATGGTGTCCTGCCGCGCCATCCTTCACAACTGTATGAAATGGTGTTGGAAGGTATTGTACTGTTTATCATCCTGAATTTATTTATTCGTAAGCCACGCCCGATGGGAAGTGTCTCAGGGTTATTCCTGATTGGTTACGGTGTATTTCGTATCATCGTTGAATTTTTCCGTCAGCCTGATGCTCAACTTGGATTATTTGAAGGGATCAGTATGGGGCAAATCCTTTCCATGCCAATGATTTTAGCGGGGATTCTGATGATAGTATGGGCATATAAGTGTTCCCGCAACAACAATTCTCGTAATAATACGCGAAACGATAAGGTACAAGAGGCAAAATGAAACAGTATCTGGATTTAATGAAAAAAGTGCTGGAAGAGGGCACAGCAAAAGATGACCGTACAGGCACAGGGACACTTTCAATCTTTGGTCATCAGATGCGTTTCAATTTGCAAGAAGGTTTTCCGCTGGTAACAACCAAACGCTGCCATCTCCGCTCTATTATTCATGAACTGTTGTGGTTTCTGAAGGGTGATACCAATATTCAGTACCTGCATGATAATAGCGTTACTATCTGGGACGAGTGGGCTGACGAAAATGGTGACTTAGGGCCAGTTTATGGTAAACAATGGCGCGCCTGGGGAGCAGCAGATGGTCGTCAGATTGATCAGCTAACCCATGTTATTGAACAATTAAAGAGTGATCCTGACTCCCGCCGGATCATTGTTTCTGCGTGGAATGTTGGCGAATTGGACAAAATGGCTTTGGCGCCATGTCACGCATTTTTCCAATTTTACGTGGCAAATGGCAAACTATCCTGCCAGCTTTACCAGCGTTCCTGTGATGTATTTTTAGGGTTACCCTTTAACATTGCGAGTTATGCTTTGTTAGTTCACATGATGGCTCAGCAATGTGATCTGGACGTGGGGGATTTCGTCTGGACTGGCGGCGATACCCATCTTTACAGCAATCATATGGCGCAGACGAAACTGCAATTGAGCCGTGAACCCAGAGCATTGCCAACGTTGGTTATTAAGCGTAAGCCTGCATCTCTGTTCGATTATCGATTCGAAGACTTTGAAATTGTAGATTATGATCCGCATCCAGGTATTAAAGCCCCGGTAGCGATTTAATTCTGCATTATTTTTTCCATCCCCTATTTGGGGATGGAAATATTAAATCGTTAATTTGTATAAATTTCAATCTTGTTGGTCATATTGTTGGGCTGGCTCGCAAATAGAATGTAACAGAGCAATATACTGATATTTCTCTTCAAATCCCCTCGCATAAATAAAAAATTACGCTTTTTATTTTCTCTCAAATTGAAGATATTTCCGCCAGCGAGAATTGAAACCAGTAAACAGAGAGATAGGCTGGATGCTGATGAGCGATAAATACACTAACAGGCAAAGCGGATTTACATTGTTAGAGTTAATGATAGCAATGATATTAATTTCAATAAGTTTGCTCTACGGATTGCATAGTTGGGTAAATTACCAGAGTGGCTTGCATTTGCAATCAGCCGTGCAGAATGTGTTGTCTTTTATGGAAAGGCAACAGGCTCTGGCGAATTATAGGAATCAGGAACGAACATTGTGGCTGGTGACAGGGCAATCTTGGTGTCTTGTTTCCTCAATTACCGTGAGCACAAATTGCAATGAAGGAGAACGGGTCAGTTCACCATATGATGATGTGTCTCTGGTATCAACAACCAGTAAGCGAATTGATTTTTATGGTGTCAGAAATACCGCGATGCCAGCCAGCTTTGTACTGGCAAATTCTGCCGGAGAAATAAGTATTGTCATTTCAGGGAGAGGGAGAATCAGGACATGCAGTAATCATCTAAATCAACTTCCTGATTGTGGGGGCATCAAAAACTCATGATATGGGCTATAAGTTGTTTCAGGCGAAACTGTTTCAGAGAAAATCAGTCAGGTTTTTCCCTGTTGGAAGTTCTGGTTGCTATGTTGATTGGCAGTGTGATTTTTATTGCGATGGCAAAGACCTATCCTGTTTTATCCGGCCAGATACTCGATCTCTATCGCCAATACCGTCTCCACTATCTGGTGAATCGGGTAGCTCATATGATGGAAAAAGATCTCAGGCGGGCAGGCTATTGTCAGGACAGTAAACGATGTAAAGGAGAAGCATTGGTAATTCAAAATAAAAATACCGAAGCCACCCATTCTTGTTTTATTGTCGCCTTCGATCTTAATTTAAATAATCAATGGGAAGAACCTGAACATGTTGCCTCTGAATTCTTTGGTTACCGATTAAATAATCGTGCTCTTGAATGGAAAAGAGGAGCAGGAAATTGTCAGGAAAATAACTGGGAACGGCTTTTTGATCCCAATGAAGTCACTATTGACGCTTTTCACCTTGAAAAATCACAGTCAAAAAATAGGCTGATATTTATAACATTGTCCATCAAAGCCAGTTGGATGAAATCTCCTTCTGTTGTTTATCACTACCAAACCACAATTCGGTTGCGCAACATAAGGAAATCACCTGGTGCATAACTTAAGGCAACAGCATAAAAACCAAAGAGGTCATGCTCTGTTAGTATCGATTCTTATGATGCTGACATTAAGTTTAATGATGCTGAAGGCACTGCATTACCAGCAAGAAAATGCCCTGTTGATGATGTTTGATGAACAGAAATATCTGAATGCTTTTCAACAGGCAGAGTCATCATTGGCATGGGGTTCAGTACAGTCATGGCCGCTTCATTCACGGGAGTTGGGGAGTTGGATCTGTTTACAGAAATCAGGATCTTATTTGCAAAGTTGCCTCAGGCGCTATCAGGATGATCTTTTCCTATTAAAGGGAATAGCATCGTTTTCTGCCGGAGAACATCTTGAACTTTATCAATGGATGAAACAGATGAAAGGTTCAAATCAGGATACACTTACTCCTGTTATAAGTGGTTGGTTGGATTTTTGTCCTGTTATACCAGTTGAATTTTGTTTATGAAAATATTTCGCAGGCATAAGCAGCAGAATGGCATTAGTTTGCCGGAAGTCATGGTGGCATCTGTCGTGTTTGCTGTCTCTCTGTTAGGTTTAATGCGTTACCATCAGGCACTGTTATCAAATTTCCAGCAGTATTGGTTACAACTTAAGGCAGTAAAACTGGCACATGAGCAGTTGGAACAATATGAGCCATTAAAAGGAAAGATGATTGGAGGTGAAAAGGGATCACAACAAGGGTGGGAAACTGAGTTTCGACAGGAATTTCATCCATTGGGGTGTTATCAGATAACGGTAACTGTGACAAAAAGCTATAATCCTTCAGGTAAATTAGAACGCTGGTTTTGTGCAAGCGGGAGCATTGATGTTTAAAGTTTATCATTCAAATCAACTCGATATTCTGAAAGAGTTGATGACGATAATTATCAGGGAAAACCCCCTCGCTAACCCATTTGACAAAGAAGTGATCCTGGTTCAAAGCCCCGGTATGTCACAGTGGCTGCAAATTCAACTGGCAGAGAAATTAGGGATTGCTGCAAACATGGAATTTCCTTTGCCGGCAACGTTTATCTGGCAGATGTTTACACAGGTATTGCCTGATGTTCCCAGAGAAGGGGCATTCAGCAAAGATGCTATGAAATGGAAACTGATGACACTTCTCCCCAACCTGTTAACTGAGCCTGAGTTTGTGGCACTCAGACATTATCTCGATCAGGATAATGATAAGCGTAAGATCCACCAGTTGGCTGGCAGGGTTGCTGACCTGTTTGACCAATATCTGGTTTATCGCCCTCAATGGCTGGAGAGCTGGGAAAGTGGGCAACTCGTTGATGGTCTAAGTGCGAATCAGGAATGGCAGAAACGGCTATGGATCGAGTTGACAGCGTACACGCATCAACTACAGCAACCTCTGTGGCATCGTGCTAACTTATATCACCGCTTTATTTCAACATTGGAAGGTGGAAATTTTCCACAGGAAAAACTGCCTTCCCGGATCTTTATTTGTGGCATATCTTCTTTACCTCCCACTTACCTGCAAGTATTCAAAGCACTGGGTAAGCAGATTGATATCCACCTGATGTTCACTAACCCGTGCCAATATTATTGGGGTGATATCCAGAATTACGCATTTCTTGCTAAGTTGAACAGCCGTAAACCCAGACATTACCGCAGCCAGCAATCGTTAGAACGGTTCAGAGATCCAGATAATGCGCAATCCCTTTTTAATGAAGAAGGGGAACAGAATCTGAGTAACCCTTTACTGGCTTCATGGGGAAAATTAGGCAGAGATAATCTTTACCTGTTGTCCCAGTTAGAACCGGATGCTGACATCCATGCTTTTGTTGAACTGGAGCCAGATTGCATTCTGCATCAACTCCAGCGGGATATCTTACATCTTGAAGATCATGCTCAAATTGGCTCTACCGAAAGCACATTTAAAAACAGTTTGAAGAAACGACAGATTGTCTGGGAAGATCGTTCTCTGTCTTTTCATTCGTGCCACAGTCCGCAGAGAGAAGTCGAGGTTTTGCAGGATCAAATACTGCGTCTGTTAGATGATAATCCTTCTCTGACACCGAGGGACATTATCGTCATGATGGCTGATATCGACAATTATACGCCCTATATTCAGGCCGTATTCGGTAACGCGCCGGATGAACGTTATATTCCTTTTGCCATTTCTGATCGTAAAGCTCGTCAGGCACACCCGGTATTACAGGCTTTTATTACCCTACTGGATTTACCTCAGAGCCGTTTTACAGCCGAGCAGGTATTAGCATTATTGGAAGTGCCTTCTCTGGCTGGTAAATTCGCAATTCAGGAAGATGGGCTACGTTTATTGCGGCGTTGGGTAAAGGAATCCGGTATCCGTTGGGGGCTGGATGATGACAATATTGAAGCGCTGTCATTGCCTGCCACCGGGCAGAATACCTGGCATTTTGGTCTGACACGCATGTTGCTAGGTTATGCAATGGATAGCCACGCAGGCCCGTGGAACGAAGTTTTACCTTATGATGAATCCAGTGGCCTTGCCGCAGAGCTGGCCGGGCAACTGGCTGAGTTTTTAATGGAATTAAATCGCTGGCGCAGGATCCTGAGTGAAGAGCAATCATTGACGGACTGGCTTAGTATTTGTCCACAATTGCTGGAAACCTTTTTTATTGCGGATAATGAAACCGAACTGGTATTGGCATTAATCACCCAGCAATGGCAGAAGGTGATTGAGAATGGTCTGCATGCACATTATGACAAAAAGATCCCCCTGATCTTACTGCGTGATGAGTTAGCTCTTCGTTTTGATGATGAGAAAATCAGCCAACGTTTTCTGGCGGGTTCCCTGAATTTCTGTACTCTGATGCCAATGCGCTCTATTCCCTTTAAAGTTGTTTGTTTGTTGGGAATGAATGATGGTATTTATCCACGAACAATCCCACCCCTTGGCTTTGATCTGATGACAGAAAAAAGCCAGAGAGGGGACAGGAAACGGCGTGACGATGACCGTTATCTGTTTCTGGAAGCACTGATATCAGCGGAAGAGTATTTGTATATCAGTTACATTGGTAAATCAATTCGCGATGATACAGAATGTAACCCTTCCGTATTGGTTAACGAACTGCTGGATTATGTTTGCCAGAGTTTCTGCTTGCCGGGGGATGAGATGCTCAATGTGGATGACAGTGCAAAAAAAGTCAGAAATCATCTGTTGCGGCAACATACGCGTGTCCCTTTTGCCACGGAAAACTTTCAACCCGATCATGAGCTACAAAGTTATGCGGTTGAATGGCTACCGGCAGCCAGTTTGCAAGGCATTTCCCCCGTTAATTTTGGTCAGCCGTTAGATTGCGATACTCGTGAGATAACAGAAGTGGCGTTGGATGATCTGGTTCGTTTTTATCGCCATCCGGTCAGGGCATTTTTTCAGCAAAAATTGAAAGTCCATTTTGTTATTGAAGAAACAGAATTACCTGAGGAAGAACCCTTTGTATTGGATCATTTGCAGCGTTATCAATTCAACCAATTATTATTAAATATTTTGCTTGAGCAGGGGCAACCTGAATCATTGTTTTATCACCTCCGTGCATCAGGTGGGTTGCCACACGGTGCATTTGGTGAAGTATATTGGCTGAATCAGCTTGAGGCGATGCAGCCGTTGGCAGATAAGGTACGAGAAGAGAGAATGGATCCTTCTTTCATAGCATTACACCATGAATTAGATGCTGTTACTCTGACCGGAAAAATTAACCAAGTTCAATCTGATGGAATTTTATGTTGGCGTCCGGCGAACTTAACTGCCAATGATGGTATCCAACTATGGATTGAACATCTTGCCTACTGCTTCTCAGGAGGAGAAGGTGAAAGTCGCATGTATGGGAGGGAAAACAGTGTATGGCATTTTTCACCATTGACAACCGATGAAGCTAAGAATCATCTGAATCAGTTGGTTGCAGGCTATTTTCAAGGAATGTCCGAGCCTCTTCCTCTGTTTTGCCGAAGCGGTTGGGCATGGCTGGAGGCTTGTTACGACAAGGAAAGCCAGCAGATCAATTTTAGTGAGGAAGCTCAGCAAAAAGCGGAAAGCAAATTAATGCAGCAATGGCTGGGAACACAAGGAAAAAAGGGTGAATTTAATGATGCTTATACTCAAAGGGCTTTCAGGCAGGTGGATCAATCATTTTGGGTACGCATGAAACGCGAAGTACAAAACTACTTGTTGCCTATGGCGTACTATTTAAAGAAGAAATAGCTTAAAGAAGAAATAGGGAGAATATTAGGTTATGCCTAAATATGTTATTCGCATCATGATGATGCTTTTTCTACTTTTCTGGGGAGAAACAATATATGCCGAATCGCTTTGGCAACCGTTACCGGAAACCATTCACAAAAGTGAGCGTGATTTCCGTGAATATAAAGCTATCCAACTGAAAAATGACATGACAGTTCTGCTGGTTTCAGATGAAAAAGCAGTTAAATCATTGGCGGCTGTGGCAATCCCAGTTGGTCATATGCAGAATCCAGATAATCAGCTTGGACTGGCACATTATTTGGAACACATGGTATTTATGGGGTCTAAACGCTATCCTCAGCCCGGCAGTTTTGATGGTTTTTTACAGAAACATGGAGGAAGCAGCAATGCCAGCACTTCACCCAACCGTACAGCCTTTTATCTGGAAGTTGATAATGGTTCTTTGGCAGAGGCGACCGATCGTCTGGCCGATGCACTTGCAGAGCCTTTGTTAGATCCTGAGAGTACTGATTGGGAGCGCCATGCCGTTGATAACGAAATGACCATTGCTCGTGCTGGAGAAGAGCACCGCATCTGGCAGATCCGTTCAGAAACCTTGAATCCGGCTCATCCGAATTCCCGTTTTGCAGGGGGAAATCTGGAAACCCTGAAAGATAAACCAGACAGTAAGTTACAGACTGCGCTGATTGATTTTTATCAGCATTATTACTCTGGCAATTTGATGAAAGGCGTCCTGTATGGCAATCAGCCGATAGAAAAATTAGCTCAGATTGCAGTGGATACTTTTGGCCGTATTCCGAATCGACAGGCTTCCGTCTCTGCTATTACGGTTCCGGCGATAACAGATAAAGAAAGAAATGTCATTATCCATTATGTGCCATTTAAACCTTATAAATCGTTGCAACTGGAATTCAGCATTGCGGATAACAGCGCTGATTTTCGTAGTAAAACCGATGCCTATATTGGCTATCTGATTGGTAACCGCAGTGAGAATACCCTATCTGACTGGTTACTGAAACAGGGGCTGGCCGAAGGGATCAGTGCCAGTGCCAGTCCGAAAACAGATGGTAATTCTGGTTCATTCAGTATTTATGTCACATTGACAGACAAAGGGCTTGAGCGGCGTGATCAAGTTATTGCGGCTATCTTTTCTTACATTAACCTGCTGAAGCAAAAAGGCATTCAAAAAAGCTATTTTGATGAAATGGCTAAAGTATTCAATTTATCATTCCAGTATGCCTCAATCGTACGGGATATGAACTATATTCAGTCGTTAGTTGATGCCATGTTACAGGTGCCTGTTTCCCATGTGGTGGATGCTTGCTATCTTGCGGATGAATACAACCCTCAGGCTATTGCCAGCCGTTTGGCTCAATTGACACCTGAAAATGCTCGCATTTGGTTTATCAGCCCGAAAGAGCCACATAACAAAGAGGCTTATTTTGTTCAGGCACCTTATCAGGTTAATAAAATCACTCAACAACAGCGTAATGAGTGGCAAAAACTGGAAAAAGGTATTTCATTCTCTTTACCAGAACTGAACCCTTATATTCCTGATAATTTGTCCCTGATTAAGACATCTGGCAGCCAGAAACATCCCAAAATGATTTTGGAACAGTCGAGTGTTCGTCTGCTGTATATGCCAAGTCAATATTTTGCCGATGAACCGAAAGCAAGCATCGCATTGGATCTGCGCAATGCTGATGGAGTGAAGAGCGCCAAAGAACAGGTGAGTTACGCGCTGTTGTCTTATTTGTCTTCTCTTGCACTGGATCAGCTTGGTTATCAGGCATCCGTCGGAGGTCTGACGATTACAACCGAATATACTGATGGGTTGCAAATCGGGGCATATGGTTATACCCAACATTTACCTAAATTGTTAACTTCTGCTATCAGCCAGTATATAGCATTTACACCAACTCCGGCTGAACTGAAACAAGCCAAGTCTTGGTATCGTAACCAATTGGAAATTGCTAATGAAGGCAAAGCCTATGAAATGGCAATGCAGCCAGTTTCTCGTTTATCCAATGTTCCTTATATTGAGCAGGCTGAACGCTTAAAGGCGTTGGATAGCATCAATGTTGATGATATTGTCAAATACCGTCATAAACTGATCCAGCGCTCTGCTTTACAGGCGGTAGTTTTCGGTAATCTAACCGAAAAACAGAGTATTGATATTGTTACATCCGCGCATCAGCAGCTCGCCAACCAGGGTACTGTGTGGTGGAGTGGTGAAAATGTCGAATTGAAGCGTAATTATGCCGTTAACTTTGAAGGCACTGCCAGTAGCACTGATAACGCGCTGGCGGAAGTCTACATTCCGACGGGATATGATCGCATTAACGGATATGCCTATTCTAATCTGCTGAGTAGTATTTTATCGCCTTGGTTCTATTATCAATTAAGAACAATAGAGCAATTGGGTTATGCGGTTTTCGCCTTCAATACAAGGGTAGGAGAACAATGGGGACTCGGCTTCCTGTTGCAGAGTAACAGCGAACAGCCTGATTACCTGCATCAGCGTTACCAGAGTTTCTATCAGCAAACGAAGAAAAAATTGCAGGCAATGTCTGATGCAAATTTTGAGCAGTATAAAACAGTATTGCTGACAGAGCTGCGCCAACCACCACAAACGTTTTCTGAGGAAGCATCCCGTTACGGCAGTGATTTTGGCCGTAATAACTTCAAATTTGA
The DNA here is from genome assembly GCF_037996745.1 of Xenorhabdus siamensis. Lineage (NCBI taxonomy): Bacteria > Pseudomonadati > Pseudomonadota > Gammaproteobacteria > Enterobacterales > Morganellaceae > Xenorhabdus > Xenorhabdus siamensis. Next base: position 134,473 of record NZ_JBBMXE010000009.1, on the reverse strand, counting down.
TTCAAGAGAGAAAATGATTGCTTCCCTTGAAAAAGTGACGAAAGCACAATTAATCGAATTTTATGACAAAGCAGTCATGAAACATCAGGGTTTAGCACTGATTTCACAAATTACAGGGAAGAAAGGCTCTCTTCATCAATATGCAGAGTTGAAAGACTGGAAGACTTACCCGAATGTATCCGCTTTTCAGAAACAATTACCGGTTAAGGTGAATGCTCAGTGAGCACAGAAATACCCCGTAACATAACGTCTCATAAACTTAACCCGTTAACATTGCCGTTGCATGGTCAACGGCTGATTGAGGCTTCAGCAGGTACGGGAAAAACCTACACGATAGGTTTACTCTACCTGCGTTTGTTACTCGGATTGGGCGGCAATGCCGCCTTTTCCCGTCCGCTTAATGTTGAAGAGATCTTGGTTGTAACATTTACCGAGGCAGCAACGGATGAATTGCGTGGGCGTATTCGTGAAAATATCCACCAGTTGCGACTGGCATGCATTCGGCAGGATAACGCGGTGAATGATCCGGTTTATCAGCAATTGCTGGCAGAGATCCCCGACAGGCAAAGTGCGGCGAATTGGTTACTGGCTGCTGAACGTCAAATGGACGAAGCGGCAATTTACACCATTCATGGCTTCTGCCAGCGCATGTTGGTGCACAATGCGTTTGAATCCGGCATTTTATTTGAGCAAACGTTGATTCAGGATGAATACCCACTTCGAAAGCAAAGTTGTGCTGATTTCTGGCGGCGTCACTGTTATCCGTTATCGCTATCAATGGCGACGGTGATCAGTCAGGAATGGAGCGGGCCAGAAGCCCTGTTGGAAGATATATCTGATCATCTGCGAGGGGATATTCCATATATCATCAACGCGCCAGACGGTGATGAAACCTTAGTCAGCCGCCATGAAAGGATCATTGCTTTGATCGACGGGGTCAAACAGCAGTGGAATGAGGCTATACAGGATTTACAAGCGTTGATTGATAATTCTGGGGTAGATAAGCGTAGTTACAGTAAGAAGTATTTACCTAATTGGCTGAATAGTATTTCTGAGTGGGCTAAATCGCAAACCAGAGATTATCAACTTCCTAAAGACTTGGATAAATTTTGCCAGTCAAGATTGGAAGAAAAAACCAAAAAGGGTGAAGTTCCCCGACATCCCGTGTTTACGGCCATTGATGATTTATATCAACAACCCCTGACCTTACGCGACATCATCATCTCCAAAGCGATTGTTGAAGTACGCCAGTCCATCAATCAGGAAAAGCTGATGCGTGGGCATATGGGCTTTGACGACTTACTGACGCGATTGGATATCGCTTTAAAACGCGAAGGTGGAGAAAAACTGGCGGAAACCATCCGGCAACGTTACCCCGTTGCGATGATCGATGAGTTTCAGGACACTGACCCGCAGCAATACCGAATTTTTCAGGCCATATATCGCCATCAAGCGGAAAATGGTTTGTTGTTCATTGGTGACCCCAAACAAGCAATTTATGCATTTCGCGGGGCGGATATTTTCACCTACATTCAGGCGCGTGCCCAAGTGAGTGCGCATTACACGTTGGAAACTAACTGGCGTTCTTCCGCTCCGATGGTACAAGCGGTCAATAAGTTATTTTCCCATACCGATCGTCCGTTTCTGTTTGACCAAATTCCGTTTATTCACGTCAACTCAGCAGAGAAAAATCACGACCTGAAATTCTTGCTCCATGAGCAGGAACAAACAGCCTTGCAGTTCTGGTTCCAGTCTGGAGAGGGGGTTTCAAAAAGGGATTACGAACAGGGCATGGCACGATTGTGTGCTGCCCAAATCAGAGATTGGTTACTGGCAGGGCAGGAAGGGGGTGCACTATTGCAGCAGGGCGAAAAAAATCGGCCTGTTACGGCGGCAGATATTACGGTACTGGTGCGTAATCGCCGTGAAGCCGCACTGATTCGTGATGAGTTGAATGAATTACAGATCCCGTCTGTCTTCCTTTCTAATCGAGAGAATGTATTTGATACACCGGAAGCTAAAGACGTGCTTTGGCTTCTGCAAGCAGTGTTATCACCAGAAAAGGAACGTGTACTGAGAAGTGCATTAGCCAGTAGTTTATTTGGCTTAAGTGCCAGGCAGATTGATCAGCTAAACCATGATGAAACGGCATGGAATAAGTTGGTGGATGAGTTTGACGGTTATGCCCGGTTGTGGCGCTCACGGGGTGTTTTGCCGATGTTACGGGCAGTCATGGGGAAATACCGAATTGCAGAGAATCTGTTGGCAGGATATGACGGTGAGCGTCGTCTGACTGATATTATGCATATTAGTGAACTGTTGCAGGAAGAATCGTTGCAATTGGATAGTGAACATTCAGTAGTTCGCTGGCTGGCACAGCAGATTTCCCGCCCTGATCCACAGTTAGAAAATCAGCAAATGCGTCTGGAAAGTGATAAACATCTGGTTCAGATTTGTACCATCCACAAATCAAAGGGGCTGGAATATCCTTTGGTCTGGCTGCCTTTTATTTGCAGCTTCAAAAAACAGGAACGGGCCATCTATCACGATCGGCAGAATTTTAAAACCCATTTCAGTATCTTTGAGGATAGTGAAAAGCTGGCATTAGCCGATGAAGAACGGTTGGCGGAAGATTTGCGCCTGCTCTATGTGGCCTTAACGCGAGCGGTATATCACTGTAGTGTCGGTGTTGCACCATTGATTCAGGGTAATAAGAAAAAAACTGGGGATACGGATTTACATCTTTCCGCCCTTGGTTATTTGGTGCAAAAAGGGCAGAAAGGTGATGCTGAGTTACTAGAATGTAGCTTAAATGAACTCAAAGATGACAATATTCAGGTGATACCGATAAAAGATATTGGAGATGAAAGATGGGAGCCCAAAAGTGAAGATATGCTATTGCTGGCTGCCAGAAAATTCCGGCGTTCCATTCGTGATGACTGGCGGGTAACCAGTTATTCCGGCTTACAGAGTTCGGTGTCTCATAATTACATCAGATCTCAGGCTCATATCAGTGCGTTTGGCGAATCGGTAGAAGTGATTGTCCAATCCATTGCACCGAAACTTGATATTGACGTTCGTGGTGAAAAACAAGTTGAACCATCATTATTGATGACACCACATACTTTTCCGCGCGGAGCATCGGCCGGGACATTCTTGCATTCCGTTCTGGAAGATCTGGATTTCAGTTCCCCGCCGGATCAGATTTGGCTGGCGGAAAAGCTGACAACCGCAGGTTTTGATGAGCGCTGGGCATCAGTATTGCAGCAATGGATGACGGATATCCAGACCGCAGAGTTAAATGAACAGGGGATGCGGCTTGCTGATGTTCCACATTATCATCAACAAAACGAAATGCAGTTTTATCTGCCGGTTGATAATTTATTGCGTTCCAACGCATTAGATGCCTTAACTCATCGTTATGATCCCTTGTCAGCACAGTGCGCTCCTTTATCCTTCCATCAGGTCAAAGGCATGTTGAAAGGGTTTATTGATTTAGTATTTTGCTGGCAGGATAAGTTTTACTTGGTGGATTACAAATCGAACTGGTTGGGAGAGAGCAGCGAATCATACACTCAGGAAGCTATGGCCTCAGCCATGATAGAGCATCGGTATGATTTGCAGTACCAACTCTATACGCTGGCACTGCATCGTTATTTACGCCATCGGTTGGCGGACTATGATTATCGGCAGCATTTTGGCGGGGTGATATATTTGTTTCTGCGTGGCATTGATAACAATAATCCGGGACATGGTATTTATCGCTATCTGCCACCCGTTGAATTTGTTGATGCATTGGATGTGCTCTTTAGTACCGTCGATTGTCCTGTTGACTGTATAAACGACGACTGTGCAACTGATGAGGAACAAAGTGCATGAGTGCAGTCATGAACATAATGCCATTATTGCAACAAGCTGTTGCTCAAAAATTGCTGCGTCCGTTAGATGTACAGTTTGCCTATGCGATGATCGAAGATGAAAATCCATTGTTACTGCTGATTACTGCCTATTTGAGTGCAGAAGCGGGGGCGGGTCATGTTTGCCTGCCTTTGAACAGGATCTCACCTGAACATTTATTTGAAGGGCGACATCCTGAGTTAGTGGCATCACTGTGGGCTTTCGTAGGTGAACCCAGTCAACAACAAATGATTGCTGTTTTGCAAGCATGCCCGGCAATAGGCGATGGGCAATCTCCCACACCGATAATACTTTCTGGTTATCGCCTTTACTTGCAGCGGATGTGGCAAAGTGAACGTCGGATAGCCGCGTTTTTTGCTGATGTGGCATTGGCTGATGATATTGATGAAATACAGCTACGGAACATTTTAGATGAGCTTTTTGGTGTCGCTATTGAAGGTGGTGAAATCGATTGGCAGAAAGTGGCAGCAGCAGTTGCTGTCACCAGTCGTATTTCTGTTATTTCTGGCGGGCCGGGAACCGGAAAAACAACGACAGTAGCGAAGTTGCTGGCTGCATTGATTAAATTGAATGAAGGAAATCCATTGAGTATTCAACTGGCGGCTCCTACAGGGAAAGCGGCGGCCAGATTGACTGAATCGCTTGGTGAGGCTATCAACAAACTTGCTTTGACAGATGAACAGCGGCGGAATATCCCTGAGCAGGCACAAACCATCCATCGCTTGCTGGGAGCACAGCCTGAAAGCCAAAAACTCCGTTATCATCGTGATAATCCGCTTACCCTTGATATCCTGATTGTTGATGAAGCCTCCATGGTGGATTTACCAATGATGGCGCGTTTGATTGATGCTTTGCCAGCAAAAGCAAAAGTGATTTTTCTGGGAGATAAAGATCAGTTGGCTTCTGTAGAAGCGGGAACGGTATTGGGAGATATCTGTCGTTTTGCTGAACAAGGATACAGTATCGATCGCGCAAACCAACTAACGAAGTTAACGGGTTGTCAGTTAGTGTCATATTCAATGTCTGAGCCAGAAGATATCACTCTGGCAGTACGGGATTGTTTATGTTTGCTGCGTAAAAGCTATCGTTTTAATGCTGCCTCTGGTATAGGGCAACTCGCTTCAGCAGTCAATCAGGGGGACAGTAAGCGTGTTGCTGCTGTATTAAGGCAATCTCTGCCTGATGTGGACTTTAATCCCCTTGCAAAAGACGAAGACTATCAACGTTTGTTGATTGAAACCACAGAAAGTTATTACCACTATTTGGCGCTGGTGAACGAAAAGGCATCTGAAAAGGCTATTCTGGCCGAATTTAATCGTTTCAGGTTGTTATGTGCTTTAAGAGAAGGGCCGTTTGGTGTCAGTGGATTGAACCAGCGCGTGGAACAATTGCTGCATCGTAAGGGAATGATTGCTTTACCCAAATATACGGGAAATCAGTTTATGGAGAATCGAGGCTATGCCGGACGGCCAATCATGATCTTGCGCAATGACAGTACATTGGGACTGTTTAATGGTGATATCGGTATTATGCTGAAGGATCAGAATAATGAGTTGAAAGCCTATTTCCAGTTATCTGACGGGCAGATAAAACCTTTTCAGCCAAGCCGTTTGCCTCTGCATGAAACGGCTTATGTAATGACAGTGCACAAATCACAAGGCTCTGAGTTTGAGCATACAGCATTAGTGTTGCCAACCCAGTTTTCTCCTGTTGTGAGCCGGGAGCTGGTTTATACGGCTTTGACCCGCGCCCGTGAGAAATTGACGCTATATGCACATAAGGTCGTTTTGTCTAAGGCTGTTGCGACACCCACTCAAAGGCGGAGTGGGTTAGTAGAATGGTTTAAGGCATAAGTCCTCAAGATATAAACCTTCACCTATATATGATTTTACCTATATATGGGGGAGGTTATGTAGATCCAACATCAAGATCTTGGAACGGCGTTGGTAATTATACAGCGCCTGTTTTTCCACTGGTAACATAGTAATTTCTGCGGGTTCAAAACCTTTCTCCTGAAACCAGTGAATACTTTGAGTCGTAAGGACAAATAATTTTTCCAGTCCGATTTGTTTGGCCTGATTAATAATAGCGCCTAATAACACCTCGCCACGTGAAGAATTTTGGTAATCCGGGTGTACGGCAACACAGGCCATTTCACCGATTTTTTCCGCAGGATAAGAGTACAGGGCAGCACAGGCGATAGTGACATTATCGAGCTCTATCAGGGTAAACTTATCGATCTCCATTTCCAGTTGTTCCCGTGAGCGGCGAACCAGGACCCCATTCTGTTCCAGAGGATAGATTAGTTCGAGAATGCCTCCTATGTCGTTGATATTGGCGCGACGGATCTGTTCAGAACGCTCCATAACAATTTGGGTTCCGATGCCTTCACGGGAGAATAATTCCTGAATTAGAGAACCATCCTCCTGATAACTGATCAAATGACTGCGCCGAACTCCACGGCGGCAGGCTTTAATAGCGCCACGTAAAAAACGTACTGTCCCGGAGGAGTAATCTCCGGTACTCTCTAGTTTACTCAATAGTATTTCCCCCTCATTGGGGAAAATTTCTGATAAAGTATTCCCTTCCGTATCGGTGACGCCTTGTGATGAACAGAACCCTATCAGCTTTTCGGCTTTTAATTTAATCGCCAGTTGTGAAGCAATTTCTTCGGTTGTCAGGTTGAAACTTTCGCCAGTAACGGAAACAGCAACAGGTCCGATTAATACAATAGAATGGTTATCTAGCTGCTGATTTATGGCTTCATCGTTAATCCGGCGAACTTTTCCACTGTGGCAATAATCAATACCATCATCGATCCCTAAAGGTTGAGCAGTGATAAAGTTACCGCTGACCACATTAATATGGGCACCTTGCAGTGGTGTATTACTGAGGCTCATGGAAAGCCGGGCTGTAATATCAAGTTGTAACAAACCCGCGGACTGTTTGATCAAATTCAGCGTTTTAACATCAGTTACCCTAGTGTATTTATGATAAATCGGTTGATAATGATGTTGGGTGAGGTTCTGATCGATTTGTGGCCGGGCACCGTACACAACAACCAAACGAATGCCGAGACTGTATAATAAACCGATGTCATTAATAATATTAGGAAAGTTTTCATGAGCGATAGCTTCACCACCCAACATAATGACAAAAGTTTTGTTACGATGTGCATTAATATAAGGAACCGAATGCCGGAAAATTTCAACTAATTCGGTACGGCGTTCTTTCATGATATTCCCCTCAATTGCATTTTTATTCGTATTTTTTATATTTTTATTCTTTGGGAGAGAAATGGCAAGAGGGAATATGGATAAAAACAAAGCTATTATTTATATTGATATTTATATTTGTTATCTCTTAGGCTGTGGCTTTGTTGGCTACGCTGCATCCTGAAATTCATAGAGTATAGCTGTTCAGATAGCAGAAAATGCTTTTTTTGATGACAGTCCCTTTATAATTAATTAGAGTCTTCCACCTAACTGTCTCTTGGATAAAAATTACTGTCTGGTTGTTTTTAAATGGAATAAATAATGAGTCATTCAGACCATAATTCTTCACGTCGCCGTTTACTGAAAGGAGCAGCAGCTTTTTGGTTGTTAAGTATTAGCCCAATAGGCTATGCAGCAACGTCACAAGTGATTGCTGTACGCATTTGGCCTGCATCAAGTTATACCAGGGTGACGCTGGAGTCTAATATTCCGCTTAAATACCGCCAATTTTCACTTTCAAATCCTAACCGGATTGTTATTGATTTGCAGGGTATTCAGCTCAATAGTGTCCTGAGTAGTATGGGATCGCAAGTTCAGCAACGTGATCCTTATCTGAAACTGGTACGAGCCGGGCAATTTGATCCCAAAACTGTGCGTTTGGTGTTTGAAATTAAGCAGCCAGTTGCACCACATATTTTTACTTTGCCACCTATTGCGAAATTCAAACATCGTTTGGTGTTAGATTTCTATCCAAAAATAGCGAAAGACAATGATGATCCTTTGCTGACACTGCTTGAAGAGTACAACAGCGGCAATCTGGAAAAGCATATGCCACCGACAGAAAGGAAAAAAACAGGCAAGGCTGGGAAGAACAGGCCAATTGTGATTATGCTTGATCCCGGTCATGGTGGTGAAGATCCTGGCGCTATCGGGAAATACAAAACCCGTGAGAAAGATGTTGTTTTACAGATTGCCCGCCGTCTGCAAGCCCTTATTAAACGCCAGCCGGGGATGAAAGTGTATATGACCCGTAATGAAGATATTTTTATTCCGTTGACAGTCAGGGTAGCAAAAGCACGTAAAATGCAGGCGGATCTGTTTATTTCCATCCATGCTGATGCCTTTACTAATCGTGCCGCTAGAGGGTCTTCTGTATTTGCTTTGTCAACGAAAGGGGCAACCAGTAATGCAGCCCGTTTTCTAGCTCAAACGCAGAATGAAGCTGACTTGATTGGTGGGGTGAGTAAAAGCGGTGATAAATATCTGGATCACACTATGCTGGATTTGGTTCAAACTGCGACGATTAATGACAGTCTGAAATTTGGGGATGAAGTGCTTAAGCGAATGGGTAAAGTAAATAAACTGCATAAAAACAGTGTCGATCAGGCGGGATTTGCCGTATTAAAAGCACCGGATATTCCTTCTATTCTGGTTGAAACTGCATTCATCAGTAACTTGGAAGAAGAACGCAAACTACGTACTGCGAAATTCCAGCAGCAAGTGGCTGAATCTATTTTTGCCGGTATTAAAGCCTATTTTAAAAATGGAGCAGAATTAGCACGGCGGTGAAATATCCACTCCAAATAAAATAGGGAAAACATTATGGTATGTTAAATAATCTGGAAAATACCTCAGAATTATCGTGGTATACATATCTCGTCCAGTCAATCGATCCTAATCTCGTCCAGGGTGGGGATCAGGTTTATATCATCAAGAATGAAATGTATATGCATATGACTGACTAATCTACTTTTGTTCATGCTTATCCACGATAAACCTCCTTTACATTTTCTCCCCAAAGATAGGTTATTATCTTTTAGTCGGTTATTTTTGAGCGCAAGATGATATTTATTATGTTCCTTTAGATGAGCGAAAAAATTATTTTTGTATTTTTGATAATTCGGTGGTTTGATATAATTAAATCTTTCGTAGTAATCTATTATTTTTCTACTATCCCTGGCTTTTTCATCGGGATCTATCCAATTATTTCTTGTAGTTCTTTCAATATAATAAATTGTAAATTCTTTTATATTTTTCTATCGGTAGGAGTTAAATAATTATCAATGACTACAGGTGGATAACGTTTTTTATTATGGTGATTTTTAGCAAATTGCAAAGTGGGAATAATTTTCAATATATTTAGTCCTCTGTTCATTTAAACCATATATTAAATCACCTATAAAAAAACTTTCCCTAAAAGGAGGTCGAAACGGCATGATTTTATCCTTATTTTAAAAGTTTTTAATATTTCATTTTATAACTTAATTTGTTAAGGTTGTATGTTTTATTTGTATCGTTATTTAAATTATTTTGACAGGAATGACGGTTTTTATTTGAAATGTATATACCAATCGTCATTGAAGATGCTTGATTTCTTATCCGAATCAGATCATGCTTGCAACCATGAAAATTCATCTGACACCAGAACAAAAACACGCCCTTGAATTGATGCATGATACCACTCGCGACAGCCGAGTCTGTGATCGCATTAAGGCCGTGCTTTTGGCCTCAGAAGGTTGGACTGCTCAGATGATTGCACAGGCCTTGCGTATTCATGAAAGTACGGTCAGCCGTCACCTGAAAGCCATCTCTCTGCCAAACAAACCGCCGACCTGATTGATTATTTGACGACAAATTTGGTGCATACCACCGCCCAAATTGTGGCCTATGTTCGAGTACGTTGGCAGGTGTCTTTCAGTGTGGGAGGAATGACAAAATGGCTTCACCGCCAGGGTTTCAGCTACAAAAAGCCAAAGGGAGTTCCTCATAAATTCGATGCGGATAAACAGCAACAGTTTATTAATGACTATCAGGCGCTGAAAGACGGAGTGAATCAGAATGAGCCGAGCCTATTTATTGATGCGGTGCATCCTTCACAGTCCACAAAGCTCAGCTATGGCTGGATGAAAGCAGGAAAAAAGCAGGTAAAAGTCGTCGAAACTACCGGCAGTCGTACCCGGCTCAATATTCTGGGTGCCCTCAATTTACAACGAATCGAAGACACCGTGATCAAGGAATATCCGCGCATCAATGCCGAAAACATCGCGTATTTCTTCGGCGTGATCCGGGAAACTTACCCCCTTTCGCAAAAAATCCATATTATTCTGGATGGGGCGGGCTACCACCGAGCCGGGTTGGTGAAAGAGATGGCGTATGTCCTTAATATTGAATTGCATTATCTCCCGCCTTACAACCCAAACCTCAATCCAATAGAACGATTGTGGAAGTCTATGAATGAGCAGGTGCGTAACAATGTCTATTTTCCGAATGCGAAGACGTTCCGTGAAACCCTTCATCATTTTTTCCATGTCACGTTGCCAGAAAAAGCGAAAGAACTGACGGCTCGACTGACTGACAATTTTCAGATTTTAAAACCCGCATCTTCAAGTTAGATTGGTATAGAATAGAATATTTTTTAAATTTATTGTTATGTTATTCGTTTTTTGTAGAGTAATTACAGCAATATGACTAAACAATGAGGAAATAAAGAGGAAGGGTATATAAGAAAGTGTAACTAAACGAGTCGGGAATCTAAGAATAAGGAATTTTTCAATCAGGAAATTGGTTGCGGGGGCCGGATTTGAACCGACGACCTTCGGGTTATGAGCCCGACGAGCTACCAGGCTGCTCCACCCCGCGTCCGTCTGCTTGCAAATGCTACATTATATCGATAAAAAACAGTATCGGTAAGAATGATACCGAACTGGTTGCGGGGGCCGGATTTGAACCGACGACCTTCGGGTTATGAGCCCGACGAGCTACCAGGCTGCTCCACCCCGCGTCCGTCTGCTTGCAAATGCTACATCATATCGATAAAAAACAGTATCGGTAGAAATGATACCGAACTGGTTGCGGGGGCCGGATTTGAACCGACGACCTTCGGGTTATGAGCCCGACGAGCTACCAGGCTGCTCCACCCCGCGTCTGATGTCGGCACACTATACTCTGGATCGATTCCGTTGCAAGCTTTTTTGTTGATATTTACCAATTTTGTTTGTTTTTTGCTTAAAAATAAAGCTTGTTGTTTTATTTTTGTTCTCTTGTGATTTAAGCAGAGTAATCTATTTTTTTCTAACTACATTTTATTATTTATTGGGGTTTGATATTGTTTGCTGTCGGAACGTAATGGCGGGAGATAGAGCATTATATGAAACTTTGGAGCAAATATTTTTTATGCAGCGCTGTCGTTTTTCTGCTATCTGCTTGTCATTTGCGTCCGACGGAGCAAGGTCAGCAGTATAAAGATGGTCATCTTACCCAAGACTTCCAGCTTGTTAATACGCCAAACGCACAAGGCTCTCCCGTCAATGCTGGAGATTTTGTCACTCAGGTCAAATTAATCAGCGAGTCTTCTCCCCAATTATATGCCAATCAACGTGCTACCTTTAATGCCATCGAAAACTGGATGCAGTATGGTGGAAATATTCGCAATTTAGCTCAGTTTGGTTTGCTCGCTTACCAGATGGAAGGCGAAGATAATTACGGTAATGTCAAATTTACCGGTTACTATACCCCTATATTGCAGGCTCGCCATATTAAACAAGGTGAATTTAGATATCCTCTGTACCAAATGCCAGATAAACCGTATTCCCGCTTGCCGGATCGTGCGGCTATATATGATGGGGCGCTTGATAAAAAGTGGATCATTGGCTACAGCAACTCTCTGATAGATAATTTTTTGATGGAAGTACAAGGGAGTGGTTATGTGGATTTTGGTGACGACAAACCATTAACCTTTTTTGGTTATGGTGGAAAGAATGGCCATGCTTATCGCAGTATAGGTAAGGTGTTAATCGATAGTGGAAAAATTCCCCAGGAAGCAATATCGATGAAAGCCATTCGGCAGTGGGCTGAAAAGCATAATGAATCTGAAGTTCGGCAAGTTCTGGAACAGAATCCTTCTTTCGTATTTTTTAAGCCTGAACCTTATACCGCAGTGCGGGGAGCCAGTGCAGTGCCTTTGGTTGCAAAAGCATCGGTAGCATCGGATAAGGCATTAGTTCCTCCCGGAACAGTGTTGCTGGCGGAAGTACCGGTATTGGATAACTTCGGCAAGTTTACCGGACAGTACCGAATGCGTCTGATGGTGGCACTGGATGTCGGTGGAGCAATCAAAGGACATCATTTCGATATTTATCATGGTGTTGGCAGTCGTGCCGGAGAAATGGCTGGTTTTTATAACCACTATGGACGTGTTTGGATATTGAAGAAAGCATTATCTGGCTTTTTGACGGTAAACCAGTAAGATCCTGCTCAATTCAAACAATTGATGACTTATCTTTACCTGATATTTTCGCGCGAAACTGCCACTAATGAATCAAAGAGGCGACGCGGAAATATAAAGTGTATCTGATGGTATAGGTTTTATTCAGGATTTATTATTGATGCAAGTTTCTCTCTCTGATGCTTATCTTCAGCGTTTCGCTGGTACTGCACGATTATATGGCCAGAAAGCGCTTTCATTATTCGCCCGTTCACACGTTTGTGTGGTTGGCATCGGTGGTGTCGGTTCATGGGCAGCGGAAGCGTTAGCCCGCACGGGTATTGGGGTGATTACGCTGATTGATATGGATGATGTCTGCATTACCAATACCAATCGTCAACTACATACATTAGTGCAAAATGTGGGATTACCAAAAACGGAAGTGATAGCAGAGCGGATACGGGCGATTAATCCTGAATGTCAGGTCACTTGTATTGATGATTTTGTGACGCCCGACAATGTTGCTGACTTGATATCAATGGATTTTAACTATGTCATTGATGCGATTGACAGCGTTCGTCCGAAAGCTGCTCTGCTGGCTTATTGTCGCCGTTATAAGATCCCTGTGGTAACAACGGGAGGCGCGGGTGGGCAGCTTGATCCAACCCAGATTCAGGTCGTGGATTTGGCCAAAACAGTGCAGGACCCTTTAGCCGCCAAATTGAAAGAACGCCTGAAATCTGATTATCGGGTCGTGAAGAACGGTAAAGGAAAATTGGGTATCGATTGTGTTTTCTCAACGGAACAACTGGTGTATCCACAATCTGATGGTACGGTTTGTGCAGCCAAAAGCACGGCTGATGGTTCAAAACGGATGGATTGTGCCTCTGGTTTTGGTGCCGCAACGATGGTTACGGCGACTTTTGGCTTCGTTGCTGTATCTCACGCATTGAAAAAAATGGTGGCTAAAGCAGAACGGGAAAGCTGTCTTTAGTTTTGGTATGAACAATCTTAGTACGAGCGGGCAATTTCCTGCACGGCCTTAATCAAGGATTTTACACCGTTGAGCCGCGATCCACTTAATTGTTGTTCGAGGCCTGCTTGCTGAAATAACTCGGTTAATGGCGTTTGTAAAACCTGTTCCGCTGTTTTTCCTTCTACTGTGGTCAGGACAAATGCTAATAAGCCTTTCACGATGCGCCCTTCACTGTCACCATAAAAATGCAGGCGGTTTTCAGCAAGCAATTGATGCCCTAACCAAACCCGGTTTTCACAGCCGGAAATCTCAATCTGCTGTTGTTTTAACTCATCGGGTAGGTTCGGTAGCTTTTTAGCGAGCCCGATGAGTTGCCGATAGCGATCTTCCCACAACCGGCATTGCTTAAACTTTTCAATCAGTTGTTGCTCCGTAATTTCTGTACCAAACGGATGTGGGGCAAGGATAGGAGTTGGCAGTGATGTCATTGGTGATTTATTCCTCAAGCAGTGACAGGGCAAATTTTATTGCACTGACTAATTTATCTGCATCTTGTTGGGTGTTATAAGGCATAAAAGAAGCCCGCAGGCAACCGTTGATCCCCAAAGCATCAAGCAGAGGTTGGGCGCAGTGCTGCCCTGAACGCAGGGAAATATTCTGTTCAGCGAGCAGCGTTGCCAGATCATTATGATGTATGCCTGCAAAGTTAAAGGCCAATAGGCTGGCTCCTGTCGCACGATAACTGATAAAGCCCGGTATCGCGCTGAGTTGCTGCTCAGCATAATCTGTCAGGGCAACAGCATAGGATTCGGCAAGTGAAATATCGAGTGTTTTTAACCATTCCAATGTAGCAGCAAACCCGATGACTCCGGCAACGTTCGGTGTTCCGGCTTCAAAACGATAAGGTACTGCTTCTGGTGTAAAACTGTCGAAGGAGACCTGCGTCAGCATTTTCCCGCCCCCTTGCCACGGAGACATGGCATCCAGCAGTGATCCTTTTCCATACAATACTCCCAACCCATTAGGCCCATAGAGCTTATGTGCAGAGAAAGCATAAAAATCGATATCTAACTGTTGTACATCGACGGGAGCGTGAACAATGCCTTGAGCTCCATCAACCAGTACCAGACAGTTATATTGATGGGCGAGAGCTGTGATTTGTGTTAAATCAGCAGTAGCTCCGGTTACATTTGACATTTGGCTGATAGCAACCAATCGGCTTTTTTCATTGAGCAGTTCTGCCAGCGTCTCAATTTCTGGTTGATACTGTTTTTGTTGATATCGTTTTCCAATCGGCCATTTAACGAGCTTAGCACCGGTTTGTTCTGCCAAAATCAGCCACGGTAGTAGATTGGAGTGATGCTCTTGTTCACTGACGATAATTTCATCATCAGCAGATAAGCGAGAACGAAAATACCCTTGTGCAACCAGATTAATGGCTTCGCTGGTGCCTTTTGTCCAGATAATATTTTCAGGTTGCGGTGCATTGAGCAATTCAGCGACTAAACAACGGGCTTGTTCATAACGTGCGGTCATTGCTTGTGCCGCCGCGTGTTGACTGCGATGAACAGTTGCACTGTGATTCTGGTAATAGCGTTGAGTCGCCTCAATCATACATGTGGGTTTGAGAGAAGTCGCTGCGCTATCCAGAAACACAGTAGGTTTTGGATATTCAGAGGATGGTTGTAACGCAGGAAATTGTTGGCGAAATTTTTCTGAATCAAAGGCTTTCATAAATGATGTTAATTTGAATGCTATGTCGTATACCTTTCGTTCAACAGTCCAGAAGGTATAAAAGAATAAATTTTTCTTTAATCAAGTTTGAGGGATTTTACAGCAAAGCAAAGAAAAAAAGCACCGCAATTGCGGTGCATTAAAAAATCACTATGGACAGACAGGGTAAATGTACAGAAAGTGAAAAAAACAGTAGCATATGCTACAAAGCCTGGTTTCCCAGACAACTTGCAAACACAACATCACAACCACAAAGCCAAAAGTATCTATGTGCTTTTACAAATTTGTATCATTCCAAATTTGCCTCGCGACAAAGTTACTTTTCGTTCCGGCTTAGGAAGTGCGCACACTATAGGGATTTGCTGGTATATCATCAATGGACAAATTATAATGATTCGGATTATAAAAACTAATATCTGAACGAAAAGAGTTACCGGTATCGTAACCATCATATAAGAAATCAACATGTCCAAACGTCTACCACCACTCAATGCGTTACGAGTTTTTGACGCTGCCGCTCGTCATTTAAGTTTTACTAAAGCGGCAGAAGAATTATTTGTCACTCAAGCTGCGGTCAGCCACCAGATGAAAAGTCTGGAGGATTTTTTGGGACTGAAGCTGTTTCGTCGTCGTAACCGTTCTTTGTTGCTGACGGAAGATGGGCAAAGTTACTATCTGGATATTAAAGAAATCTTCACCGCTATCAATGAAGCTACCCGAAAACTTCAAGCACGTAGTGCCAAGGGTGCATTGACGGTAAGTTTATCCCCCAGCTTTGCGATTCAATGGTTAGTACCGCGGCTTTCTGGTTTTAATCAGAGTTTTCCGGGTATTGATGTCAGAATTCAGGCTGTGGATCGGGAAGAAGATAAGCTGGCAGATGATGTTGATGTGGCGATTTTTTATGGTCGGGGTAATTGGCCGGGGTTGCGGACAGACCGTCTTTATCCTGAATATTTGCTGCCTGTATGTTCTCCTTCTTTGTTAATGGGGGAGCGCCCACTGAAAACACCGGCGGATCTCGCCAACCACACTTTATTGCATGATTCTTCCAGACGGGATTGGCAAGCCTATGTTCGCCAACTTGATATACAGCAATTGATCAATGTGCAACAAGGTCCGATATTCAGCCATAGTGCAATGGTCATTCAGGCTGCGGTACACGGGCAGGGCATAGCACTTGCGAATAATGTGATGGCACAGAATGAGATTGATGCAGGTCGTCTTGTTTGTCCGTTCAATGATGTCCTGGTCAGTAAGAATGCATTTTATTTAGTTTGCCATGATAATCAGGCAGAATTAGGCAAGATAGCGGCTTTCCGTAAATGGATTCTTACACAGGCTGCAAGTGAGCAGGAAAGATTAGGTTTTATTACTAATGAATGACATTAACGAATGAGAGTAGGAGCAGAGCGATGAACAGCCGTGCGATGCTTATTTTTTCCGGGATCAGCGGTTTCTTCTATGTAGCTTTTGGTGCAATAGGTGCCCATCTTCTGGCATCGGTATTGCGGCCACAGCAAATGGAATGGCTCCAGACAGGTTTGCAATATCAAGGACTACATACACTGGCTATGATGGCTCTGGCGGCTATATTGATATGGCAGCCATCGGTGCAATTCAGCCGGGCAGGAATATTTTTTGTAATAGGGATCGTATTGTTTAGTGGCAGTCTTTATTGTCTGGCCTTTTTACCGCTAAAATTTTTGGTTTATCTGACACCTATCGGTGGATTGAGTTTCCTCATCGGTTGGTTGTGTGTATTAATTGGCGCTTTGCGTCTAAGGAAATCGGCGCCTAGCCATGAATAAAGTTGCTTTGTATTGCCGCCCTGGGTTTGAAAAAGAGTGTGCGGCAGAAATTACAGATAAAGCGAGTAAGAAAGAAATTTATGGTTTCGCTCGTGTGAAAGAAAACAGTGGTTATGTGCTGTTTGAGTGTTATCAGCATGATGATGCTGATCGTCTTATTCGTGAAATTCCTTTCCGTGAATTGATTTTTGCCCGCCAAATGTTGGTTGTCGGTGAGCTGCTGAAAGATTTACCACAGGAAGATCGTATTACACCGATCATTGGGATGCTGAGCAGCGTCATTGAGCGCGCTGGTGAACTGCGCGTGGAAGTGCCGGATACCAATGAAAGCAAGGAACTGATGAAATTCTGTCGCAAGTTTACAGTTCCTTTGCGTAATGCCATGCGGCAGGAAAAGATCTTGCTGGTTAAGGAAAACTATACCCGTCCAGTGGTTCATGTGTTTTTTATTGCCCCCGGATGCTGCTATGTAGGGTATTCCTACAGTAATAATAATTCCCGTTTTTACATGGGGATCCCGCGTCTGAAATTCCCGTCAGATGCTCCGAGCCGTTCGACACTGAAGCTGGAAGAAGCTTTCCATATCTTTATTCCTTATGACGAATGGGAAGAGCGTCTCGATAGTGGCCTGTATGCCGTAGACCTGGGTGCTTGTCCGGGGGGATGGACTTACCAGCTAGTGAAGCGCAGTATGATCGTTCACGCGGTAGATAATGGGCCGATGGCTGATAGCCTGATGGATACTGGTCAGGTGAAGCATCATCGTGTGGATGGCTTTAAGTTTGAACCACCGGTAAAAAATATTTATTGGTTAGTGTGCGATATGGTCGAGAAGCCAGCTAAAGTTGCACAGCTTATGACGGATTGGTTGGTTAAAAGCTGGTGTCGGGAAGCTATTTTCAACCTCAAGTTGCCAATGAAAAAACGTTACGAAGAAGTTACTAATATTTTGCAAAAAATTGAACAAGAATTGAAAGAAAATGGAGTTAATGCCAAAATTCAGGCGAAACATTTGTATCATGACCGTGAAGAGGTAACCGTACACGTTCAACGTATCTGGTCTGTTTATGCCATAAACCGCGATTATTGATTATTGTTTGGTATATCCGTTGTCTTTCAAGCTGCATCTTAAAATCCATAGGGTATATACTCTTCTTTATTTTTCCTGCCGTTGTTGCTGAAAGTCATCTGAAAATGCCCCGGTTATCGAATTTCTTGCGTAACCGGGGCATTTATTTATTTTTTCTTTTATTAAAATAAAACTAATTAGAGATATTACCTTTAAAATAATTCTTTATTTAAATTAATTTTAGTTTGGTAAGAATTAATTTGTGTATTGTCAAGAAAATATATTTTTTTGTGAACGTAAACGTTTAATCATAAATTAATAATTAGACATACAAATTAATTTTGTTTAATGTATTTTTTAAAATGATATCTTAATCATTTTTACATGGCCAAAAACTGACGTTATTTTATTCAAGGGTTTTATTTCTAATACCTTGCTTAGGAAGAATAAAAAAACTCAAGTACCCGTTATATCTGATATATCGGGTCTGAGATTATGAGTCTTTTTTATAGGAGATTTACATGACCTCAAAGAAAAAATATACCTATACGGGGTTATCTGACTCTAACTCTGTTCAGGATGTGAAAGCACTACTCTCAGCCTATGTTCCAAACTCTGATATGAATATTCGTGTCATACATAAGCCTTTGGGGGATAAGGCCTCCAATGAACTTTTGCGGACTGATTTTCATTGGCAGGACAGTAAAATCGGGCCTTCTGGCACGCTGGAATTGTCTTATCATTTTTTAAAAACTGCACCTGCTTTAATAATGTCGAAATTTGGTATTGCAGGTTTCAGTGCTTTTAATGAGGAACAAAAAGAAGCCGCAAGATTTTCATTACAGTCTTGGTCTGATGTTGCAAATATAAAATTTACTGAAGTCAGTTCACGTTCCGATGCCAATATTACTTTTGGCTTTTTTGATTATAGTGAGACTGATGATTATGCATTCGCAACTTTGCCGAGAGGACAAAAAACAACGTACTCTTGGTATCATGCTAAAGACGAAACTTTCAAAACAAATGATATTGGTGTGAATGGTTATGGACGGCAGACGTTTGTTCATGAAATAGGGCACACTCTGGGTCTGGAACATCCTGCTGAATATGACGCTTCCGATGTCGTAAGACCAAGTTATGTCACTGTCGGTGAGTATTTCGAAGATAGCCGTGCTTATACCGTGATGAGTTATTTCAACGAGAAATACACAGGGCAAGATTATAAAGGAAATTTCTCATCAGCGCCTTTGTTGAATGATATCTCTGCCATTCAGGCTTTATATGGTGCCAATACTGAAACCCGTAAAAGCGACACAGTATATGGCTTTAATTCCAATACTGACCGTGATTTTATGACAGCAACAGATGCTGATAGCAAACTGGTATTCAGTGTCTGGGATGCGGGTGGAGAAGATACATTTGATTTCTCCGGTTTTACCCAAAATCAGCGCATTAACCTGAATGAAGGTACTTTCTCTGATGTAGGCGGCTTGAAAGGTAACGTTTCTATTGCGCGTGGTGTTGTCATTGAAAATGCGATTGGCGGCAGTGGTGACGATATCATTGTTGGTAACAGTGCAGACAATACTCTGAAAGGCGGGGCCGGAAATGACGTCATTTATGGCGGTTTAGGTGGTGATCATCTTTGGGGTGGGGCAGGCAAGGACACGTTTGTCTATTTGGATGGCAAAGAATCCCTAAAAGACAACCCGGACTGGATCCATGATTTTGTGTCTGGCGAAGACAAAATCGACTTGTCTCAATTTAACTTCGGGGACAAAGGGGATCTTAAATTTGTTGATTCATTCTCAGGTAAGGCAGGTGAAGTTTTACTGGCTTATAACGAATCAACAGATATAACGGATATGTCTATCAGTCTTGGCGGAGAGTTAGCTGACAATGATTTTCTGGTGAAAATTATTGGTCAGCCATCGCCTGAAACTGATTTCATTGTTTAGTCACATTCATTTTAATAAAACAAACTGCTGCCTTTTGTTCAGGCGGCAGCTTTTTATAGGAGGGGCAATGTTACAACGACATTTAGTTTCCTTCAATGCGTTGTTTGCTTTGTTGAAATCTTGCACGTTATCCATAATGTTATCTTTGTTTTTGATTGGAGGATGTATGGCCAGTAGTTTGAATCTCCCTAAACCGGCTGAACTGACAGGATTGTGGCAGATATCGGATAAACATCAGGTGTGCGACGTTGAACTCACGGATACACGTTTGCCAGAAGGGTCTATCTGGGCGCTGAAAAGTGATGCTTGTCTGACAAAACTGGTAGGAAATACTGTGGCAGGCTGGCGACCAGCTCCTGATGGCATCACTTTGACAGACGCGGACGGTAATAGCCGAGCCTTTTTTGGTCAGGAATCTGAGCAATGGGTGGCATACCTTGTTGATGGCAGGGAACTTGTCATGACACTCAAGAAAAAAATGTAATTGTGATAAAGAAAGTGATATTCAAAAAATAATATAAAGATAAAAACATAATTAAACCATTTTTCTTTTGATAATGAAGGGATTTCTGTGAAATTACACCAGCCAAAAGATGAAATGACGGATGTTATCCGTGCACGCAGCAAAGTATTCTGGACGATTGGTTTGTTTACAGCGTTTATTAACTTACTGATGCTGGTTCCCTCCATTTATATGCTTCAGATATATGATCGAGTGCTGCCATCCGGTAACGAGATGACCTTGCTGATGTTAACGCTGATTACGCTTGGTATGTATGCCATCATCGGTGGACTGGAATATATCCGAAGTATGGTAGTGATCCGAGTCGGCAGCCAGTTTGATATGTGCCTGAACCAGCGTGTTTATACCGCGTCATATGAATCTAATCTGAAAAATGGCTCTACGGATGCGGGGCAGATGCTGAATGATTTATCAACAATTCGTCAATTTCTGACAGGCAGTGCATTATTTGCCTTTTTTGATGCCCCTTGGTTCCCTGTTTACCTCGGTGTCATTTTTCTGTTCAGTCCATATTTAGGGTTGTTGGCGCTAATTGGGGCACTGATTTTGATAGCATTGGCGGTATTAAATCAATGGTTATCTCAGTCTCCGCTGGCGGAAGCAAACCAGCTCTCTTTACGTTCCGCTAATCTGGCCAGTACCAACTTACGTAATGCCGAAGTCATTGAAGCATTGGGTATGTTGCCTACATTACGTCGGCGTTGGTTTGGTCTGCATGAGCGTTTTCTCAATTTCCAGCGCATTGCCAGTGAACGGGCGGTATCCATTACTGCAATTACTAAAACAGTACGTATGGCTTTGCAGTCATTAATTCTTGGTCTCGGAGGATGGCTGGCAATTGAAGGCAATATCACGCCGGGTATGATGATTGCTGGCTCAATTTTGATGGGACGGGCATTGTCTCCGATTGAACAACTTATTCAGGCATGGAAAAGCTGGAGTTCTGCCCGTCTGTCATGGCAGCGACTGGATAAGTTACTGCAAGCACAACCAAAGCGTGAAAGTGGTATGACATTACCCGTACCCAAAGGTGCGTTGTTGTTAGAGAAAGTGTTTGCCACTCCTCCCGGTAAAACTAAAGCAGCTCAACCAATTGAAAAGAATCAGAAAGTTTTGCAAGACATTAATTTTTCTCTGGAAGCCGGGGATGTTCTGGGAGTCATTGGCCCCAGTGCATCAGGAAAATCCACTCTGGCCCGTTTGCTGGTGGGCGTTTGGCCTGCTCAAGAAGGAGTAGTGAGACTTGATGGTGCAGATATTTACCAATGGAACAAGGATGAACTGGGCGCTTCCATTGGTTATTTACCGCAGGATATCGAACTATTTGCCGGGACAATTGCGGAGAATATCGCACGTTTTAATGACCTCGAACCGGAAAAAGTCATTGAAGCGGCGCAGAAAGCAGGCGTACATGATCTGGTGCTTAATCTTGAGCAAGGTTATGACACCGTCATCGGTGCGGGAGGAATGGGGTTGTCTGGTGGACAAAAACAGAGGATTGGGTTGGCACGGGCATTGTACGGTAATCCATCGTTAATTGTATTGGATGAGCCTAATTCCAATCTGGATGATATCGGTGAAAAGGCACTGAGCGGTGCGATTGGAGAATTACGGGAACAGGGAAAAACAGTTGTGGTCATTACCCACCGCCCGGCATTGCTTTCCCAAACGAATAAGGTCTTATTGTTAGTACAAGGGAAAATGAAACTATTTGGCCCATCTCAGCAAGTTATGGCGGCATTAGCACAGTCAAAGGTTGCTGAGCGTACAGCATCATGACCTGCCATCTTTTTCATAGCATTAATACAGTTTCAGTATGGTTTCAACATAGTTTTAGCCACTGGCCGGGGAAAAACTTGTCTGGGAGTAAAGATGTCCTATCAGACCAAAATTGTTCAGACTGATATAAAGAGTACACAAGATGATGAGCCAGGATTATTACCGCTGAATGCAAATCACTATCTGCGGCTAGGCTGGTTGATTATCGGCATTGGCATACTGGGATTTTTCATCTGGGCTGCATTTGCTCCGCTTGATAAAGGGGTTGCTTCTTCTGGCATTGTCGTGGTGGATGGTAATCGTAAAACGGTGCAGTCCCCGACTAATGGCATCATCAGGCAGATCCTGGTGACAGAAGGAGAGCATGTCCGTGCAGGCCAGGTATTGGTTCAGCTCAGTCAAGTTCAAGTGAATGCTCAGATTGATTCTTTGACACAACAGTTACATACCACATTGGCCACTGAGGCGCGATTACTGGCGGAACAACAGGAGTTGGATACGCTGGTTTTTCCACCTGATTTACTGGCGCAGCGCTCAGAACCACGGTCTGACAATATTCTGGCGTTGCAGAAACAGCTTTTCATGTCACGTCGGGAAATGTTGAGAAGTGATCTGGCGGGAATACAGCAGGCAGAGGAAGGATTGATTTTCCAGATCAAAGGGCTGCGGGAAGCAATGGCAAATAAACAGCGCCAGCAAGCTTCGCTTAAAGAACAAATGACTAACCTGAGTCCGTTGACGGAAGAAGGCTATTTTCCCCGTAACCGTTATCTAGAACTGCAACGTAACCAAATTGAGTTAAGTGGCAGTATGGCTGAGATGGCCGGGCGAATTGGACAGCTTGAGAAACAGCAACAGGAAACGCATCAGCGCATGATTCAACGGCAGGCAGATTATCAACGTGAAGTACGCAGCCAGCTTGCAGATATTCAGGTTCAGGCCAATGAGCTAAAAAATAAACTGGAAACAGCGCAGTTTGATCTATCCCACACTTCTATTACGGCCTCTGTTGAGGGAACCGTTGTGGGGTTGAAAGTGTTTACTCAGGGAGGCGTTGTGGCATCGGGGGAGAAACTGATGGAAATCTTGCCTGATCAGAGTGCGTTGGAAATTGAGGCACGTTTGATGGTGCACCTGATTGATAAAGTGGATATCGGGCAGGATGTTGATCTGATGTTTACTGCATTGAACCAGAACAGTACACCTAAAGTGACTGGAAAACTATTGGTCATTTCTGCCGATCGTTTAGTCGATGATGTGACCAGAGAATCTTATTACCAAATCCGGGTAAGGGTTACGCCAGAAGGTATGGAAAAACTTGCTGATCTACATATCAAACCGGGTATGCCAGTTGAAGTTTTTGTCAAAACAGGGTCACGCTCATTGCTGAGCTATTTATTTAAGCCATTGGTGGACAGAGCATCTACGTCGCTGATTGAGGAGTAATGGGCATGTTCAGGAATCATCGAATAGCGGAGAAATCTTATGCACGATTCTCCTTGTTGATGAGCTTGTTTTTGATCATTGTGCTGACAATGTTGTGTTCTGGCCCGGCTAAAGCACTTTCTTTGACTGAAGCTTATGTGTTGGCACTGCAACATGACCCAACATTTCAGGCCGCGATCAAAGAACTGGAAGCAGGACAGGAAGAAAAAACGCTTGGTCGGGCAGAATTGTTACCCAAGTTGTCAATTAGCTACCAGAATGCCCCGAAGAATTGGCAGAAAGTGGAAACCAATGTTTCAGAGTGGCGGAGTAATGGGGCTAAAGAGCGTTATGATCGTCAGTACGACAGCTACAGCGGTGCGCTGGTCCTGACCCAACCATTATTCGATGCCGAAGCATGGGCACGTTATCAGACCCGTAAGGTTTATGCGTTGATGAGTGATGCCCGTTTTCGGGCTGACAGCCAGCAACTGGTTGTGAGAGTGGTGAACAGTTATGTGGCTGTCGCTCATGCGCAGGACAAACTGACACAGGTTGTTCAGCAGCGGATGGCTTATGAAAAGCAACTGGAACTTAACCAAAAGTTGTTTGCTTCCGGTGAAGGCACCCGTACTGATGTAGCGGAAACTCAAGCTCGTTATAGTCAGGTACAGGCTGATGCGTTAACTGTGCAGGATGAGTTGGATGCTGCGATCCGTGATTTGCAGTTATTAGTAGGTATTCCGTTACCGACAGACGTACCTGTCATACGTTTATCTGATGCTAAACACTTCAAAGCAATAAAGCTGGAATTTGAACATTATGCCGATTGGGAGCAGATAGCATTACGCCAGAATTCCCAATTAGCGGTTGCCCGCCGGAAAATTGATGTGGCGTATCATGATATTGAACGCAGTCGATCAGGGTTCCTGCCAAAACTGGAGTTATACGCTTCTCATAGTGAGAATAAATCCAGCAATGATAGCAGTGTTAATCAGAAATACCGGACAGATTCTGTCGGAGTGCGTGTTTCCATGAATCTTTATAACGGCAATGCGACATCAGCATTGGTGCGCCAGTCGGCGGCTAATTATAACAAGAGCAAATTTGAAATGGATGCACAAGCCGGGGAAATACTGAATGCACTGCGACGTTATTATAATGGATGCATCAATGGTCAGAAGCGAATACGTGCTTATGAAGTGGCGGTGGAAGCGGCAGAATTGCAGGTTCAAGCCACGCAAAAAAGCGTTTTATTGGGGCAGCGGGTAAACGTGGATATATTGAATGCGGAGCAGCAACTTTATACTGCCCGTCGTGAGCTTTCCCAGGCAAAATATGACTATATGAAATCCTGGATTGGTTTGTTGAATGAGTCCGGCCAGTTAAATAGTGAACACATTAAGTTAATTTCAAATTATTTTGGTTGAGTGATTTGGTCATCTCTGACTTAGATATGAATTAGCCTAATTACGGGGCAGCCTAAGTTGTTGCAAATTACCGTTCAGCGATAAATTAGTTTTTAGCGAAGCAACTTCACGGCAGATATAAGCCATTTCTTTGTCAGAGGCTAATTTGTTGCGCCATTTCTCTGGCTGAGCGTCCAAATGTTGGAATAAATTGTCTAATGAGCCTGCTTGTTGCAACAATGCAACGGCTGTTTTTGGGCCAATCCCCTGAACGCCTGGGATCTTGCTGCTACTGACACCCACCAGCCCCCAATAATCGGGAAGCTGAACAGGAGAAACGCCAAATTCCTGTTGTACAAAAGGCAAATCCAGCCAACGCTTCTGGAAGTAGTCACGGATTTGGATGTTGGGTGATAGTAGCTGGCAATAACCTTTATCCGTGGAAACAATGGTCACCTGATGCCCTGTAGCTGCAACTTTGGTTGCCAGTGTTGCAGCTAAATCGTCCGCTTCATGCCCTTCAGCATGCCAGCAAGCGACGCCTTGAATATCAAATGCTTGCTTAATCAGTGGCATTTCTTGCCGTAAGTCTTCTGGCATAGCAGAACGTCCAGCCTTGTAATTAGGCAGTCGCTGGTGGCGCCAGCTATGGTGTCTGTCATCTTCATCAAATACAGCTACAGCATGGGTCGGAGAAGAATGAGAAATTAATTGCTTCAACGCATGTTCACAAGCGGCAATGCAAGGGCTTCCCTGCACGGCATGGATACGTCGAATCAAATTCAGGGCATCTACAATCAAAAGGTGTATCATGATCTCTAACTATATACTCCATCCGTGGTGTTATTCCGTGGCGACTGCCTCATTGGATTGTTTATCTGATGATCTTATAACATGGTTCATAAGCTGTGCCACCTGGAAGTTTCATGCGATCTTGTTTCACAAAATTTTCCAACAGATTATCCATTCGGCGCATAATTTCTGCATCACCGTGAATTTTGAACACCCCACGTTTTTCAATGGCTTGAATTCCGATCTCTTTCACATTGCCTGCGACAATACCGGAAAATACACGTCTCAGAGCAGCCACTAGTCTTTCAGTTGACTGATTTGGATGTAAATTCTGATTTGCCATATTTTCATGAGTGGGTTCAAACGGAAACTGCAAATCGTGAGAGATTTTTATTGACCAGTTAAAGCTATAAGCATCTCCGGTTGAACGACGGCTTTCTTTAACCTGTGGCATGGCTGTTTTCATCACTTTGGCAACTTCTGATGGGTTTTCCATAATAATGCGATAGTGATTACGGGCCTGTTCACCCAGTGTATTGACGATAAATTCATCCAGGACATGAAAATAATCAGTACTTTCTTTTGGCCCTGTTAATACCAGAGGTAATACCTGATTCTGATTTTCAGGATGCATCAAAATCCCCAGTAGATAAAGCAGTTCTTCTGCTGTTCCAACGCCTCCCGGAAAGATAATAATGCCGTGAGCGATACGAACGAAGGCTTCCAACCGTTTTTCGATATCCGGCATGATAATCAGTTCATTAACCAGTGGATTGGGTGGCTCGGCTGCGATAATTGAAGGCTCTGTAATACCGATGAAACGGCTGTTTTTATAACGCTGTTGCGCATGTCCGACAGCAGCCCCTTTCATCGGTGCTTCCATTGCACCCGCGCCACAACCAGTACACACATTCAGCTCGCGTAAGCCTAATTCGTTACCTACCTTGCGGGCATATGAGTATTCTTTTTCACTGATGGAATGCCCACCCCAACAAACGATCATGTTGGGATCTTCTGCAAGAGGCAGAGCTTTCGCATTGCGCAGAATAGAGAAAACGGTATTAGTAATGTGTATACCATTTTTCAGATTCAGAGAGTCTGCTTTTTGGGCATCAACAAGTTGAGCGTGAACAAACAGAATATCCCGCAATACTGCGAATAAATTTGCTCGTAAGGATCGAATGATCTTACCATCAACAAATGCTTCTTCTGGCGGATTAACCAGCTCCAGTTTGACTCCTCGCTCTCTGCGCAAGACGTTAATATCAAAATCTTTATACTTTGACAGTAATTCTTTACCGTTGTCAGTCTGACTGCCGGAGTTGAGTACGGCCAGTGAACAATTACGGAAAAGACGGTATAGATCGCTGCTTGCGGTGCGTTTCAATGTATCAACTTCAAGCTGAGAGAGTAAATCCATTGACCCTAACGGGCTGACATATGTAATCAAGAAGAGCTCCTTTATACCCCAATGAGGTTTCCTGAATAATGATTTTACCCTGAAATCTGTTGGGTGCTAATTGAACACTTAAATCAGCCCGTTAGGGAATTAGATGGCATTAGGATAAATGCTATCTGTGCTCATTCAATTACTGACGGGCTAATCTTTCGGTTGTTGGTACAAATGTGTCGTTACTCCGCCATGGGTTAATATCCAATCCACCACGACGAGTATAACGTGCATAAACAGTGAGTTTTTCCGGGCTACACAATTCGATTAAGTCGTTGAAAATACGTTCAACACATTGTTCATGAAACTCATTGTGATGACGGAATGAAACCAGATAACGTAATAATTTTTCCTGATCGATTTTTGGGCCTTTATAG
Organism: Xenorhabdus siamensis; assembly: GCF_037996745.1. Taxonomy (NCBI): domain Bacteria; kingdom Pseudomonadati; phylum Pseudomonadota; class Gammaproteobacteria; order Enterobacterales; family Morganellaceae; genus Xenorhabdus; species Xenorhabdus siamensis. Next base: position 106,834 of record NZ_JBBMXE010000009.1, on the reverse strand, counting down.
CGAATTTGTACTGAACCCCAATCAGGTTGATTTGTGATCAGACAATTTGATTTCAGTAAATGGCTGACCAGAATTTCTTCAACGACAGGCCCGGTTGCTGCATTGTTAAGATAATCGCGATTGAACTCATAATCATCAATTTCAATATCCTGATTATCAATACATTTACCTTCAAAATCGATAATTGGCTGCTGATTGAAGCCATGCAAAGGATGCAAAACAACGTCAATATCACCTTTAGCGCAAGCGGATAAATCTTTTTGCAGGGTCTTTTGCACTGTATCCCAATCACTAAAGCGGGTTTGGTTAAAACTATTCAGATAAAGTTTAAAACTTTTGGATTCGATAAGATTTTCGCTGGCCGCATTCAGGCTAACGTGACCAATGGCGACTTGAGGAACACCCCGTGAATTGAGCCAGGATAGCTCGTACATTGTCCAGATATCAGCCCCGTGAAATGGGAGGTTATCGGGAAACAATCCAAGCGGCTCACGGTTCATACTACGAGGAACGGCTTGTAATAATGATGGTTCATAAGTATCGCAATAGGAAGTGGGTTTTCCGAGAGTAAGTTCGGTGAGGGCCTGATTATTTTGATACAAAGACATAAGATTCCTTAAAGATAATTACCCTGCATGTAAGAGCTATCGGGTAGAGATTATTGTTGTTCAAATAGCTTGTAGTGTATCAAGGAATGTTGATGATTCGTATTTTTATTGTGCATTAATCATTACTTACCGTATGTCACTTGAAGGGGACTCAGTCCGGCTCTTGTGATCTGATTCATCATCAAATCATTAAGCGGACTGAGTTATGTCAATAATCAAATATCAAAAATCAGTTTGTTCTTGGTTGTTCCATATATTCCTGAAGAGAACCATCAAAGGCAATTCTCCCTTTGTCGACTTTGATAACCCGCTCTGCAAGTTTAAAGATACGTGGATCATGGCTTATCATGAGTACTGTTTTACCATGAACGATATTATTCAGTGCTTCTGCAAAGTTATTTATTTTACTATTATCCAGATAAGTGGTCGGTTCATCAAAGAGCAGTATTTCCGGCGTCTTAAGGTACAGACGCGCTAAACCAACAACTTGCCTTTCACCACCTGACAAAGAAGAGCCTTTTTCATCAATATGTGAATCCAGACCATCTTTCAGTTTACCTAATAGTTCACTGCCACCCGCTTTAATTAACGCAGAAACCATATCTTCTCTGGTTGATTCTGTATTGGCGATGTGCAGATTATCGTATAACGTGCCCTTTATAATCTGAGTCTGTTGTGACATCACACCAAATTTTTGCAACCAACGCTGATTGTCGGGGTTATCCAGAACTTCACCAAAAATTGAAACATAACCGTCAGTTAATGGGGTTAAACCAGTCACAATATCAAATATCGTACTTTTACCCTGACCGTTATCACCAACAATAAGGATACGTTCACCTTTTTGTATAGAGATGTTCATATCTCTGAACAAAGTATCTCTGTCGTTATAGGAAAACGTATTGATGTTGATATCAATAGTATCAGGGCTGTAATTGCCTGCTGATTTATTGTGTCTTTTGGGAGTTGGCTTATAAGAACCTAATAATTCGAAAATCCTGTCTAACAGCGACTTGAGTGAAGCAAATTTATTTAAGTGATTGCTGTATCTCTTAATCGAATCAGACATTAATTGCTCGTAGGTAAAAGCAGCAACAAAGTTACCGGGATTGATCGTTCCATCCATCAATAACAAGCCACCATACCAAAGTACGGCAATTGTTGATGCTAACTGTGCAAAAAAGCCAAGCGGAACAGATAAGGACATAAATAACCCTGTGATCCTCTCGACGTTTTTTACTTTAGTATTGGCATCATTAATTCTCTTTTTTTCTGACTCTTCAGAATTAAAAATTTTGACAGATTTGATCCAAGAAAGAGACTCTTGTATCACCCCGGTTAATCGTGAGTTATAGATTTGGAGAATTCTTTCATAAACTGCGACTCGATTAGTGATCGGTTTGCTGATCAAGGTAGTCAGACAAACCATCATAAATGCCAAAATGGCTAATTTAATATCAATCAGAGCCATGGCAATAAATGGGCCAATTATAGATAGCGTGTCATAGAGAAATTCGCTATATAAATCTCTGACCCTATCCGATACGAGATAAGTATCGTTTTTTATTCTGAATGCCAGATTCGCTGAGTGAAATTTTCTGGTTATATGGTAGGGAAAAGAGAGGAAAGAATCGACCAGCGATTTCCTCATGTTATAACTCAGTTCTGACGCATTAATTGTCTGCATCCAGATAATAATAGCGTGACTAATAACAATTAATAATGATACTCCAATTAGAGAAGCAATTAATTGATTAAATGAGAAGGAGAGAATCAACTTGTCCTTCAACAAGGTATTAACTAATTCCTGTACAAGAAATGGAAATACCACCTCAGCTAAAGCTGCCACTATAGTAAAAACAATAGCCAGCACTAATGCTGTTTTTTGTTTCCGTATAAAAGAGTAAAGGAATGTAATATATTTCATATACTGATCACTGTTAAGTTATCAATTTAACTAGTATAGGCAACATGTTAAAACTTACCATCCTATAAAAAGGCAGCCGACTCCATCCCTGGAATATACCCGTTGTCTTTCAAATTGCAATTTAAAATCCATAGGGTATATATATCCTATAAAATACAGGCGGTTTTAAATGTCATCATGGTGCTATATATAATGGATTAAAAACCCAATAAGCACGAGTATAATATAAACCAAAGATACTATTTATATTGTAATTAACTCAATAACTATGAGTGAAAACGATGTGATCAATATTATCGCTTTGTTTATCACAATATTATATTACCTGTATTTTGTGAGAATATCTATTTAAATGCATAACCATGCAGGAAAGTAGTGCACCGCTCTTCATATATTCAGATAAGTTGAATAGTTTTGGCGTTAATGCCAGTTTGGAACAAATTTTTTCCAATTCATGGTTTTTGTTCATTTCATAGATATAATCCTCCGTACCTGCTTTCAGGTCGTTAATATTGGATGAACAGAGAACATACTGATTAACTCTGACAGAGTTACAGATCCCACTGTAAGCGATATCTTTACTGATGCTGATAATGTTGGTAACTTTTTCCAGTTCTTTCAGTTCGTCACTGCTGAACCCATCGGTATATACGAGAGTATTTTCTTTATCCAGAGAGAAGATACTGCAATCCAGATGGTAAAGATAAGGATCTCTTTCTTCAACTTTCACGATTTTAAGACCGAATTTCTCTTCCATCCAGTCGAAAGTTCTGATGTCACTTCTGATTCCATAACCGCCGACCAATACATTATCATGCAGATATTTTAACTCAGCTTCACCCTCAAAAAAGTAAGGCGCAACTTCAGTTTTATAGCCTAATGATTCAAAGAAACGCACCCCAATAGGTGTTTCTGATCTTCTGATTTCTGATGCAAAATTGGCAACTATTGCTGTTGGATCTTCGTCACCAACAATAATTCCCAAGTTAGCAACGTATACTTGATCTTGCAGCTCTTGATGAGTGTCAGATGGCAGCAAATAAACCAATGATTGTGATGACATAAAGCTGTACAGCTTATAAAACTGTCTTAATGCGACATTGCTGTTAACAGTAATAGCGGATTCATCAAGTTCCTCCATCCAAATATTATTTCTTACGTTGGTATTTAATGAAAATGGAGGAGCCAATAAAAAGGCTGGCATTTTTAAATCAGAAATGATATTGGGAGAATTCTTTAACATCTTAAAACCTCAAATCTAGTTTATATTATTCGTTTATAGAGAGTTTATTTATAGAGAGCTGTCATTGATTCTGACTAATTTAGTCATGCCACCCGTGACATGTTCTTTTTCAGTCACTAATGAGGTTAATTCATCATCATCAGTAACGGGAATCACTAAGTCGACTTGTGAACCATACCGAATCATTGAGAATCTATCACCCTGATATACTGGTTTATGTTGCTGTATATGGAATGGTGTGATTGTATCGACATCATAATCACCAACCTGAACCATATAGTATTCTCTATTAATACCAGGGGAATAGACTTTATTGACAACTCGCTGATTCAGAGATAAATAATCGTCATAAACTAACTCGATATTCTCTTTATAAAAAATATTATTCTCTACATCGATCATTGGTAGATTGTTTGTTTCTAGAGGTTCATGTTCCGAGTAACTAAGGATGCCATCATAGGGAACTCTATTAATATGTACGTCATAACATGTCATAAAGATACCAATGACAAGTGAGCGCTTATCATAATGTTTATCTCTAATGATATCCTGAATGCTATATTTTTTCCCTTTTACTTCGGTAATCGCCTCATCCGGGTTTATTATTCCGCTATAAATAACGAACCCATCAGCAGGGGATAAAAAATACCTGTCATCTGTATTAATAGTTCTCGCCGGATCCCTGAAAAAACCTTCTTGAAAATAGGTTTCATGTGGGATATCAGGTAGCCCATTAAATATCGATTTAATGGCTGCTGTCATTTTGTTATTCATTATTACCTTCTAAAAAAATGTCTATCAACTGAAACATGAAACAAAAAAAAGCAACATAATGTAAACATTTACAGCGAGATATAATACAGCCTATTATTAATGATTCAATTTTATTTTGTTTGGGGGTATCATTATTTTTTGTTGGTCAGTAAACACAATTTCACCTAAGTTATCTGGAACGATAGATTGCTAACTAAATGTAATTATATTGATAATATAAATTATGACCGTTAAGGTAGTTTATTATATATATCTGTCAGTGACATTTATCACAAATGCGGAAAAAAGTTTAAATAATCTGTTTGTAATAGGAAAAAATTTATTTTTTATCCTTAATTCCCGATAATTAAAATAACTTAATTAACCTCTTTATACATATAATTAATTATATATTGTTACTTTATCATTTGGTTATTATTTCAATATCTAATTTTATTTAGTTGGAGTGATTCCCTATATCACACAAGTTGTAGAACAAAGTCTACAACTTGAACAACGAAAAGAATCTGGCTATAACATTTAGTGTTACTTGACTAAATGTAATTTTTTATTTACCGAAAAGTAACCTTTCTAATAATGGTGATCTGAACAAACCATAGGGGTCAAATTTTTTTAATGTGTTAACAGTTGAATGCCAGTTAGTATCAGTGGGTAATCCATCCGTAAACAAAGCCGGAATTTTCTTGGTTAATACATCTTCGTCATCCCATGCTGCATTTTTACTGTATGCCCAGCCTTTACTCCATTCGACACGAATAGATGCGTAAGAACCGTCAAACTCTTGAAACAACCATTGTTCAAGTTTGTTATAAAAATCAGAGGCATATTTCGCTCCTGGCAGGGTTAAAACATCAAGCCAAATAGCGACCTCCCATTCCGGATGATCCGGGCGTGGGCGTATCGCAGATAAACTTGGCACAACAGCATCTTTTTGTACGACTTCAGAAGGTGTATCCAAACCTGAAACACGGATCTCGATTGGCCCGTTGATAGGATATTTTCCATTTCTCTCATATTCTTTTATCAACGTTTTCCATTGTGAGTAAAAAAGACTGAGGACTTTCTGAATATTATCTCGACGGGTTAATATTGCGTAACCATTTGCAGTAACACGTAATGTAGTCGGCTTGACATAGTGTAATAAGTTTTTACTCCAACCCCAGAGGTCGGCTCCCCCAGTTAAAAAATAACTTGCTATGATAAAATATTGGCCTGCCCCAAATGCCGGCGTGATATTTGGGAGGTCATGGGTTAGCTTTTTGATTAAATCAGATAGCTGAATAGGAATATTATCGGAAAATGGATAATTGTACGGTTGTGTAACCTGGACGCTGGAAAGGGGTTTTTCAGGTGAAACACTCCATACTTTTAACCAAGGATGAATTGTAAATGGAAATAAAATGGCTTCAGCACGACCACTTTTATCAAGAAAGTGGCTGAAAGTTCTTTTATTTTTTGCGTCTTGTACGGGAGCAAATAATTCTGCTGCCGGAATATTAATAATACTTTCACACCGAAGGCGTTGGTTTTTTCCTGCCTGAAGCTCGACATTTAAAATCAGAGAACACCCTAAGTGAACAAGAAGAGGCGCACAATTCGGATCATTTCGTTTAAAACGCTTAATGACATATTGTGCATTTTTTTCATCCCACACTACAGCAGATAAAGACAATATAGCGTTGCTGAGTGAACCATAACTGTGACCTGGCTGCGATTTTTCATTAAGTGCTTTTATACCTGTTCCATGACCTCCTATCGCCAGTACTCCCCCCAGTGTTAAATCACCTGGTGCAGGGATAGCTGTAAAGCCTATTTCTTGTTCTTCCATTTTTGTTGTAAGTGTCTCCATCAATACGCCAGTTTGTGCGGTAACAATTGAATATTGAGGAAGGTGCTTAATACTTATTTGTGTAAAATGTTGTGTGAGATCGATAAGTATAATGCGGTTGCTATTCTGACCTTTCGGTGGAATGATCAGGGGAGACCAGTTATGTGATTCACCCACAACTCTCAGTTTATAATTTTGTTTCCAGGCCCAATTGACAACAGAAATAACATCTTTTTCAGAATCAGGTATACAGCATGGAATATTCTCTGCATAAATTTCTTCTGACCAATTGGTAAAACGGCGATACGTTAGTTTTACATTTTCAGGGAAGTTAATTAAACTGTGTTTTTCCTTAGTATCAGTATATTCTTTATGTAGTTCACGATCTTTTTTATTTTCCGCATTCATCATGTTATTGACCTATATTATTGAAATAAGATCACCATTCTAATTTCATGTTTTTTATATGAATATACAGTGATGTTATTTTTTATATTAATATTATGTTTATTTTATTGCTTGCAGGCGTTTTTTATTGACTATTTCCAATAAATTTAAATCGAGTACAAAAGATATATTACTTGAAGAGAATTAATTTTCTTTGTAACTATAAGTCCGTCATTCCGCACCGTATTTCTGATTTAAGAATAGTGTGATCTTGCACAGGTTTTTTGCATTGATGACACCGGTGGGATTGACGGTAATCGCCCATTTTGATCTATTATTTTTATTTGCCGGAAAGTGAATATGTCCACACCCGTACCCGCCATTAAACGTCTTGATCATCTTGGCCTTTTATGGCAGCCAAAGCAATACTGATATGGACCGGGCCAGTGAACAAAGCGGCTTATACGTTCGGTGTGGGATTGTTGAGCGCACAGAGCCATGGCCCAATGGCAGCAATTATGGCGGCGGGCATGGTTATCTACAACTTCTTAAATCTATTAATTATTTTATATGTATAAATTTAATGGATTTAGGGAAACTTAAAGCTCTCCAAAGTAAGAACAAAAAACAGACATTGGCCATGGTCTTTATACAGACTAAATTAAAACCTACTATTGAACGTAATGTCACTCTAAGTGGCGCGAGCAGGAAATGTTCACCAGGAGATTTAAATGAAAATTGAAACTATTTCCTTTATAAAAAAGTATGCTGCAACACTAGAATTATCAGAACCAATATTAGTCACTCAGAATGACTTACCAGCTTATGTAATTGAATCATATTAGGAAAGAAAAAAAATAGACAATGCAATTGCATTATTGAAACTATTGGCAATTTCTCAAAAAGATAAAGATGCAAGAAAACTATATTCACGCGAACAGTTATTGGAAGATCTGTAAATAATAAATGGTTGGGAAAAATTCCTGATATTTTAATTAAGTATACGGAAACTTCTAAACATTCTTTGGGTGAAATTACATCATATTTGCGCGCAAAAGAACTTAAACCATGACTAATCATTCGAAAAGCATTGGATGAGTTTAAGAAAAAATTCAATTTTTCAACAATCTGCTGCCAAATATCATCTGAACTGGCGAAGTTTGTTGTAATAGACTATCGTGAATGTAATACTCAAAATGGTTATAAAACAATTTATTCTATTGATTATTACGAGTCTTCAGATATTATTATTGCACACGTCATTATTCATCAAAGACAAGATATACAGGCGTTGTCTTTTTAAGAAAATTATTACTTACTGAGATAACTGTTATGGATAATACTCAATTCAATAATAAATAGAGTATTAACTAATTTTAATTCATTTAGAATATTTTATATACCTAAATACGGATAAGAGATTTTAGTATCACATGATCTTATTACGATTTCTATTAAATAGATAACGATCTTTCATCTAATAATGAATATCAAATTACTTCCTATAATAATTTTAAATCAATGTGATACAAGTTAAGTATCACGTATCTTCAGGTTTATTGGGTACATATAAGATATGTTAATAAATTAATTTTAGAAATCTAAATCTGTTATTACGTTAAAAAAATGATATAATCCCTCATTATTACGTTAAAATAACACGTAAAATTATCACGCATTTACTTATTAGGAAAAGGGATAATGGCTAATATTGACAATATTGCATACTGTTACTCGTTCCCTGCTGTGCGCGGGATTCAAGCTGGTCGCCCTTTTTATATCGCTACTTGTCCAATGAGACTTATCCCCAAAATTTTCAGTTTTGATGAAACTGAAGTTCCTCCTGAACTCCGAGCACAACGTGTATTAAATAAAGCACGTATTCCAGAAATGGCACGGTACTTGGTTGAAAATCCAAAAGATTATGTTTTTTCAGCATTAACAGCATCTATTGCTATTAATGTTGAATTCGCCGAATTTTATGGCTCCAATAATCTCGGTATTCTAAAAGTACCTATGGAAGCACAAATTTTGATTAATGATGGTCAACATCGTCGTAAAGCCATTGAAACTGCTTTGAAAGAAAATCCAGATTTAGGGCAAGATAATATTCCCGTACTATTTTTTGTTGATGAAGGTTTACAGCGCAGCCAACAAATGTTCGCCGATCTAAATAAATACGCGATTAGGCCGAGTCCTTCATTATCAACACTTTATGACCACCGGGATATTAGTTCAGAATTAGCTCGCTATCTGGCGATGTCTGTCAGGCCATTTATTGGGTTAACTGAATTGGAAAAATCCAGCATAAGCAAGCTTTCAAACAAATTATTTACATTAAGTAGTATCAAACAAGCTACGCGTGCTTTGCTTGGAACAGATCCTAAAGATGGCGATATAAAAGAAAACAAACGACTGGCTTCCCAATATTGGCAAGCGGTTTATAATGCTATGCCTGATTGGAAAATGGCGTCTAATAAAGAAGTATCTCCCGCCCAATTACGCCAAGAATACGTTCACGCTCACGGTATTGGCCTTCATGCACTGGGACTTCTTGGTCGCAATTTGTTGGCAGAATACCCTGATCAATGGCAAGAAAAACTTGCCAAACTGAAAACATTCGATTGGCGTAAAAGCAATCCCGAACTGATAAAAAGAGCAATGTCACACGGAAAATTGAGTAAAACCACTATGGCTATTCAGCTCACTTGTAATGCTCTTAAAATTGCATTAGATATTCCCCTTACTGCTGAAGAACAGCAACTTGAAGCTCAAATGGTTGTCTCATGAGTAAATTAATTCAGACCCACGATTTGGGCGATTATGAAGATTTTATTAATCAGGAAATGTTTGCTGGTCGACCACTAGCAGAATATATTTCTGAAATACAACGTATTTATTATAGTGATAAACGCCCTTGGGTAATTGGTTACAGTGGAGGAAAAGACTCTTCAGCTGTAATTACATTGGCTTATCTTGCGCTACTTGGACTATCCCCAGAAATGCGCCACAAACCTGTTTTCGTTGTCTCATCTGACACACTGGTTGAAACTCCTGTTGTCGTAGATTTAATCCAAAAAACAATGTTGCAGATTGAATCTGGAGCTAAGCGAGACGGGCTTCCAATCACTCAGCACCCTGTTATACCTAAAACACACGAAACATTCTGGGTCAACCTGTTAGGCAAGGGCTATCCCGCTCCTACGCGTAGCTTCCGTTGGTGCACAGAACGCATGAAAATCAATCCCGTGAGTAACTTTATTCGCGATAAAGTCAGCCAATTTGATGAGGTTATCGTTGTTCTTGGTTCACGAAGCAGCGAAAGTTCATCACGTGCTCAAGTTATTGCAAAACACAGAATTGATGGGTCTCGTCTTGCTCGGCACACTACCCTTGCTAATGCATTTATATATACCCCTATTGACACATGGGATGTTGAGGATGTTTGGAAATTGCTGCGTGGTGCATATCAATATTCTCCAGATGATATAGAAGAATGGGAAAGCCCGTGGGGTGGCAATAATCGTCCTCTTTGGACTCTTTACATGGACTCATCAAATCAAGGAGAATGCCCTCTCGTTATTGATGACAGCACTCCTTCTTGCGGTAATTCTCGTTTTGGTTGCTGGACTTGCACTGTCGTTACAAAAGATAAAGCAATGGAAAGTCTTGTCCAAAATGGGGAAGACTGGATGTTACCCTTACTAAAATTTCGCGATTTACTCGCTCTAACTACTGATCCCGCACAAAAAGACACTTATCGCAATTACAAACGCCGTACGGGTAAGGTCAGTTATCAATATGCGAAGGAAGGGGAAGACATTGCGGCAGAGCGTAAACACGTCCCTGGTCCATATTGGTTAAAATATCGACAATCATGGCTCAAACAATTACTAGAGATAGAACGAGAGTTAAATCGACAAGGACGCCAGATAACTTTAATCACAGAGCCAGAGCTCCATGCTATACGTCAAGAATGGCTCAAAGATCCTAATGAACCTGACTGGAACGATACATTACCCGATATTTATCGTTCCGTTTATGGACATGATTTGAACTGGATTACTGATGATCAATCTAGATTTGACTCTAGTGATGCCGAATTGCTTGCCCAAATTACTCAAGGATTCGATGTACAACCAGAAATGGTTATGAAGCTAATCGAACTGGAGATATCAATGGAAGGACTAAGTCGCAGGCAAGGGATCTTTGATAAGATTGGCACAATTTTAAAACAGGACTGGGGTAGTTTAGAACAAATCAAGCAGAAGCAATCTGCACTACAAAAGCGTAATGAACGTGATATTCACCTTGAAGAAGTCATGAAGATAGAAGCTGAAATTAAAGAAATACAACGCAGGCTAATTAACGCTGAAGAAAAATTTGTATTTTCCAGTGAGGCACAAGAGAATGTTAATTAAGCAATTGGTTCTGCGTAATTTTCGGGTATTTAGTGGAACACATACTATCGATCTAGCTCCGAGAAAACGACAGCATGAGATCCATGATCGCCCAATCGTTCTATTTGGTGGGTTAAATGGTGCGGGCAAAACATCTATTTTATCCGCTATTCGCTTATCCTTATATGGTCGTTTAGCTTTTAACCATACCATTCAACAACAAGAATATATTGAACAGTTAAGTGCATTAATCCATAACGGCAATAGCCAATCTGAACGCCCAGAAGAAGCCTCAATTGAGCTAACTTTTACCTATAATAAAGAAGGCAAAGAATCTGAGTTCACTGTTACACGTAGTTGGAAAAGAGGAAAAAAAGATCTCCTATCGCTGCAACAAGATGGGCAAACTCTTAGTGAGCTAAATTATGAACAATGTCAAGGTTTTCTGAATGAACTCATTCCCAATGGAGTAGCAGATTTATTTTTCTTTGATGGTGAAAAAATCGCTGAATTAGCTGAAGATGAATCAGGAAATATTCTGCGTACGGCAATGCGCCGCTTACTTGGATTAGATTTAATCTCTAAGCTACGTAATGACCTAATAATCTATATTAAGCGCCAGCAATCTACTCAACTTGAAGGAAACCTACAACAGCATCTTTCTGAATTAGAAGTAAAATCTAAGGAAATTATGTGCAAAACAGAAGCATACTTGGAAGAGGCTGATTTCTTAAAAGCACGAATTGATCTATTAACAAGAAATATTATTCAAAATGAAGGATTATTAAGTGCTCAAGGTGGTTCTTTTGCTCAAACCAAAGAACAAGAGCAAAAGAAAGTTGACGAGCTTATAAAAGAAAAAGAGCGAATTGAAAAAGCATTACGCCATGAATTCGATGGTACACTTCCATATGCTTTAGCACCTAAGACGTTATCTCTTCTGCTTGAGAAAATTTCTCAGGAATCCGAGATTAAACAGGCCAAAAGCTTTGAAAAAGAACTTAGTAATTTCCTCAACATGCTAAAAAGTGATCTTGCCCTTCGTTCTAGTACAACGAGCAAAATCGCTACCGAGGCTATTACTGACAATCTAAATGAGTATATGGCTAATAAACCAAAAGGAGAGTTACTGTTTGATATTTCAGATCGTGAAGTTGGTATGCTACAGCAGTCGATTGAGCAGGATAGCCAAAAATCCTGGGAACGATTTGATGAGTACCGGATTCAACTGACTAATATTGAACAACAATTAGAGCAATCTGCTGCTAATATCGCTCGAGCTCCTGACAATGAACAGTTAATGGATATTTTCCAAAAAATACGAGAGTTAGATAAAGAACGTAATGATATTCGTAAAAAATATATTACTGTATTAGAAGAAGCGCTGAAGTGTAAACAGCAGCAATTAGATTGCGCTCGCCAAATACAGAAATTACACGATTCTGCCCGAAATAAATATGGCCTTATAAGTGCTCTTAAGCATGCTGAAGAAACGATTAAACTGCTAGAAACATATAGTGAAGTTTTAACTCAGGCGCGTGTTAAAAAACTGACAAAAAACCTCGAGGAAGCTTATCAGAAGCTCGCTCGTAAAGAAGATCTTCAACTTCATGCACACATTAACCCAGAAACATTCGATGTCGAATTAATTGATGAAAATCAGTCGATAATTAATCGAAAATCACTTTCTGCTGGTGAAAAGCAAATTTACGCAATTGCTATATTAGAAGCATTAGCTAAAACTTCTGGTCAAGAGTTACCTGTCATTATTGATACTCCATTAGGACGTTTGGATTCCAAACATAGAGATAATTTGATTAATTATTATTTCCCTTATGCCAGCCATCAGGTAGTACTATTATCCACTGATACTGAGGTTGACGAGCGTTATTTTGTTGATCAATTACGGGATGATATTTCTCATACCTATCAAATTGTCTTTAATGCAAAAACTAAATCTTCATCTCTGAAATCTGGCTATTTCTGGGAATTGACTAAGGAGACTGTTTAATGCTCCCTAATAGAATGCAACTAAATCGACAAACAGAAGAGCAACTTAAAAAGCTCAAAAATTATACTGGATTGACACCAAATATTTCTGCTAGACTAGCTTTTTTCCGATCTGTTGAAAGCGATTTTAGATATTCAGCGGAGCTGAATAATAAAAAACTAGATGGCTCATTAGTATTAGATAAAATTACTTGGCTTGGGGAAACTGTGCAAGCCACTGAGCTGGTGCTTAAAATGCTATACCCTAATCTCGAACAAAAAGATTTCATCAAAGTATGGGCTGCTCATGTTGAAGATGGGATTTCTGCATTAAGGAATTATCGTAATCTTAAAGATTTCGCTCAATCTTTATAAAATATAGTAAATTTTAATTCCTATAATAGGAGCCATTTAATAAATGACTCCTATTGCTTATCATTCAAAGAAATTTTTATCTATTTCATAATAGTTCATATGATCTTACTTTCGCAACCCCCATACCATATTGGACTAGAAATTCACACAATTTCTCTCTATATACTAAAGTAATACTCATACCTTGTGCTTTTTCTGCATTTATTACAGCTTGTTCAGTAAAACTTAAAGATGAAAAAAATACACCTTTACGTGCTCCTTTCTGAGCCATTGCTCCAATAAATTCTCGGATTTCACTCGGTGGCACTTTTTTATTACTATATCTTTTAATTACTATATCTTTTAGCTTGAAGATAAATTTTACCTAATCCTAATTTACCCTCACCTATAATACCATCTATTCCTTCACCTCCTGTCCCTCCAACAACTTTTCCTGCAAAAGTTTCATCCCATCTGTATCCCATTTTTAATAGAAGCTTGACTACTAATCGATCAAAAAATGCAGGTTCAGAGGAGTTAATTGCATCCAATAGTTCATTTTTAATATTATTTCGATGTTCTTTATATTTTCTATGGACAACTTCCTCTGGTAATTGATCTTTATTTATCCTTTCATTTTTCATTGAACCAATTTTTGGTATTTTCCTATTTTATATAACGATTTAGATTGATGTCCTAAATTTTTAACCTCAATGAATATTTTTGGGGAGATGAACTTGGAAAATTAATCCCATAGCAGCGTTTTCTAATTCTCCCCCTGACTACAGATATAGGATCTTTAGCACCAAAAGAGTAGTAAGAAGAGCTTATGATTTTTTCATATACATCTTTGTGAGATAGCGGTTTCCCACTATCCCTTAAAACCTAAACAATAGCTTCTGTAATATTCATTTATAACTCCCAAAAAGCCTTATCTCTCATTTTTTGGATTTTTTTATTTCCATCAATATACAAACTAAAATGCTTCTCAAGACACCGTATTTGTTCCATTAGTGATTCTTGTTCACTTTTATCATCAATATTAAACAACACCTTGATGTCGCTGTTTTTTATTTCAGAAACACGATGAACAACCCAAGTTAAAATATAAGGGGAATAATTATTTTCGTTAGTTTTAAAGTGTGTAAACTCTTGTGTTGATAAAATAACTCCAACTCCATATTCACGCCCTTCTTTTAGAATTTTACGTAAACTAGAAAAATTATGTCGCATAAAGTTGTCGGCTTCATCTACCAAAATCATTTTAGTTATCTGGCGATAATCACCTTGTATAACTGGCTTACCACACTTTTGCATCTGCACATAAAAAAGATCTAAAGTTAATGCCACAACCAAATTTTGTATTTCTTCCGAATAACCAGACAACTTTATAATTGTTATCCCATCAATCAGATCATACAAACTAACCATTTTATTAGTATCTGTTTCAAATATCTTAAATCCGGTTAAATTATAAAGAGCGGCGTATAGAGAATCCTCCTCTACTCTTTCCTGAGATAGATAATGTTGCCAAATATCCTCTATTGTAGGTGCAACGAGATTCCATGTAGTATTATCCTCAGGGAGGATTCCGGCAGCCTCATAACATTCCATAATCAAGGTTACGAGTTTCAATCGTTGTTTTACACCTAAATTGTATGCTCGCCCCATCGTTTCTGAAAATGCAATTGCCGTATGTCTCGGTAACATAGGCATATCACCAAAAAGAGATAATGGGTTATAAGGCAATAAAGATAGCTGATACTGTTTTGCTTCTGTCGCTACCAGAAAAGCTTCATCATCTGCATAATCGGGTTTATAATCAAAAATCAATAAACCTATCGGTTTCCTATTTACATTATTATTCTGATTACGCACCAATTGAGTAACTAGTGATTTAGTAAACTGAGTTTTACCCGTACCCGGCGTACCTATGATACCGGTATTAGTATTCATAAATTTCGCGGTATTTGTCGGCTCCCAATAGAGTGGTATTTGTCTTAAAGATTCATGACCAAATAATACCTGTAGTGGAATTTTATTTTCAGTGGTTGCAGCAACGGTAGAAGTATCAGTTGTAGAAATAACAACAGTTTTATCAGATTCAATAACAACTTCAGATTGAATCTCCGATTTTTCACTTAATTCAGTATCATCAATTTGTTCTTTATCTACAGAAATAGTAAGTATGAAATGCTTAGGAACATTACAGATAGTTACTAATTCGTCTAGTTTATCTACACAATCAGCTGCCAGTAGAGAAGAAAGCAAAGCATACGGCAATTCAATTTGTAAAATTTGTTTTTCTGTTATCTGGTATGAAGGCCCAAAACAGCTATTACTATCAACATGGGCAAGCACAATACCATCAACATAATTGCGCAATTGGCTCAGTTTATACCTTCCTGTTAACCACCATTCTCTACGTGATAACAATGGTTCTAACATCTTACTATCCAGAGCTTGATAAAGTCGCAGCTTCTCTACCTGCATAAGGATTTGACGAACAAATAGAGCGCGATAAAGGCGTGCAGCCATAGTATCTTTACCCAGCAAATCTTCTTGCAAATAGCGTCTAAGTTCACTCGCTTGTTGACCTGCATAACGATAATCTGGCCGACTACCTGTTTTCACTTCTAAAGGAAGTAAATAGAGTTTGTCATCTTTAAAACCGACAAATAATACATCATCAGAAATAGCACCCTTACGGTATCCCTGTAAATTACGGGAAAAATCACTTTCACTCATCTTAAGACCGATATTGCCGGATACTCGTATCATTTCAGCTACAGAAAGTGGGATCCAACAAATATCTGAATGCCGTAACATCGCCTGAACAAATTTATAAGCACCAATAATTCCGTGTTTTTCTTTACGTTCTTTATCGGTAGAACGCAACATTTTGAGCAACCATTCACCATTAAAAGCATTGAACTCAGAAAGCAGTCTATCATTACCTACTCTATATTCTTTCCTATCATTACTTTCCATACTGATTAAGCGCTGGAAAAGATCTACTTGTTTAGTCACAGTAACAGCATCATATCCAGTGCAACTGGTATATTGATCTGAGTAATGGATCAATACCACGTCTTTTTGGCTAGTGAAAAAATCAAGAGTAACTTTAGGATCAATAACCGTTGTCCATAAAGAACTATTATAAGAACGGTTAAGTAATTCTTTGAAATTGGCACTAACAGCTAACCCAATCCCTAACCCCGAATGTTGAGTATTACTTTGGCGAGCAGGTTGCCATAACATGCCTAATAAACGGGCTATACGCAAAGACCAATATGGTTGCACATCAACGTGACGCAAACCAAATGCGGTAAAATAAGCATCTCCCAAAGTTTCCGCACCTTCACCAGAAATTAAACCATTACAAAGCACACCACTTAATGCTTCATCCATACTGATATAACGGCAATCAACAGAAACACTATTATTGAAAAATGCTAAATGAGCATAAACTAGATCACTATTATCTGCTGGTATTGTAAATTTACTAAAAGTAAGGCGACTACGAATTAAATCAATCAACAGATCTGCATCTTCCCGCTTTAATCCCAGCCAATTTTTAAGATCATCATAGGATCCTATTTCTGCAAAACGATCAAAATCATTTTGCATTAACTGCTCATCGTAAAAATTAACGTGAATAGCTATCACGTTTTCTTTATTCTGTTTAAAGTAATCAACAAGCCCCAAAAATAGCTCTTTTGCAATACCTTGATTAATAGCGTTAATTATCAAAGCACTATTACCTATGCCACTAAATAATCTGGAATATGCTTCGGTGAATTCATTGAGCTTATCACGCACCAAACGCTTAACATAACTGTGACTAACTTGACGTTGGGGGACGACATCTATCCAAAAACTATTATCTTTAATTGGTTGTAATTGAGCGAATTCATGCTCGTTATGATAAACAAAAGGCATTAATCCAGAAGCAACTAAACGATCAAGAGTAACGTCAGGTAATTCCGAAAAAGAGGCATCACATTCTTCAACTAATTGTAGATGGTAAGCCAATACTAACGGGTGCAATGGAGAGAGACGCTCATCACCTTCGTTACAATGAATCCCTAAGCGTAATAAGAATTTTTCATCATCATTAAGTACTTTGTTTAGATTAATATCACTTAATGCTGTTTCAAATGCATCCAGAATGGCAGTTACTAAACCACAGTATTCATCAGACCATACCACTAAACTTGGTAGAGTTTTGCGTTGCCGATAGTAAGTAAACAAAGCATTATACGCATTATATAGATTCACATTAATTGTGTGCAATTTATCCACATCATATACTTCACCAGAAGCAGAAACATAAAGCAGACTGTTATCCACCATCTCGGCTTCCATTCCTAATAGCTGTAAACGTACACCAACTATTGTATGTTCAGTATTATCAAAGATAACTCGCCGTTTGGAGCGATTATATTCAGCATTCCCTTCTTCTTTGAGTAACTTATTAAAACGACTTTGATCAAAAAGTAATGGCAACGTTATTTTTTCTTCTGCACCTGGGCCTTCAACATTAATTGTCAGATAATTTTCGCCAGAAATGAGTTTAAATTTAATTATCTCACTTTGGTTTGCCAATGCTTCAAAATCGATTAGTGCACATTTATAGATATCAATCTCATCTTCATCACTCTCCAAGCTACAAATACTGTCACCATTTTGTGCAATGCGTAATTGGTTTTCTTCTAGTTGAAGAGTAATCTGTTCCTTACCGGGTTCAATACGATAGTAAGTTTTAATCTCATCAAGATAAAAACTATTTTTCTCGATTACTAGAATTCTAAACTTGTATTCTTCTGCTCTATTATCACGATTAATCAACTCCAAACTAAAAAAGATTGGATGCCTATCAAAAGGAATCATAATCTTTATGCGGGAATTCTTACCCCCAGCACGACTGACTGACCAAATTTGCTGTTTTTTTAATCTTCGGTTATGGGTGATTTTTATTTGGTTATCTTGTAGGTCATTACCTAAGAAAGAAAAATCCAACTCTACAACTTGTTGAGATACTGGAGCCTGAACCAATAGGTTGATATCTTTTCGCCCTGCTTTGGTCTCGCTTTTTGTCCGTTGCCAAACTAGAGTACCTGTAGATGCAGTAACTGTTTCAAACCGTAAATTTTGTGTTTGACAATCTTTTTTTGCTTGAAGATAAACTGAAAAATCAAGTGACCGCCAGTCATTCTTTTCTTCAAAATGTTCCTGAATGAATTTTGGACTAAATTCAGTCAATACACTTTCAAGCTGATCACCATAGCGTTCAACACTATCGGTTATGGAGCTATATAACTTACGGTTTTCATCAAGACGGCTTCGAATCTGTCCCTGCGTAATATCCATGTTTGTAATAGTCGGATCATTAAATAACCCCAGTTCTGAAAACTCTAAAAGACCATTCTCCAAAGAACGGTCATGTTCCCAATGGTTAGATCGGTGATGAGATGTAGTATTCACGCTCAATGAACGTACCTATCACTTTGTCGTGCATTTCTTCGGATTTGGAATAACCTATTGTCTTTCTATTCAACCTCTTTATCCGGATACGAAGCGTAAGATTCGTTCTCTCGATACGTTGGGTAAATTTCTTTCCCGTGAGGTGTTTTTTCTTAGGCAGGTAATCGTAAACGGCATAATCATCTGTACAGTAAAACCGGATAGTAAAAGGAGATAGGAGTGCCAGCAGCTTTTTCAACGTCTTCCTGCTGCGATCCCCAAACACATGTGCCACTACCCGTTTCCTATTCGGCTCCCACGCATACCAGAGCCAGCGCTGATTTCTTTTATTACCGACAAATGACCACTGCTCGTCTATTTCACAGACAATATGAATTTCACTGCCCGAAAGCGGCAGCGTAGTTACTTGTCTTGGCGTGAGTTTTTTAATGTGCGAATGACCGTGTTAATACCGACTTTCAGAACCCGAGCCGTGTCCCTGACACCAGCGTTATTCATGGACATATCAATAATTCGTTCTTTCATGCCGGGGTGGCAGGCTTGGTAGGTATAGTTCAGTTGGAAGGTTTTACGGCAAGCATAACAGTGATAGCGGGGGTGCCCAGTACGCCCTTTTCCATGCCCTTTAACCTCGTCTGTTTTATGACAGTAACGACAAACCACATCAACTTTAGCCATATCTCACCCAGAATAAAAAGTAAGGAGTTTATCACAATATCTAACCATTGGGAGCATGACCCAAAGAACGATAAAGTGGAGCAAAACCAAATACCGTAGCCCCTTCTTCAAGGATCATTGACAATTGATCATCTAGTAAACAACGAGATAATTCATATCCTTTATTACCTGCTCTTATTAGGGTTTCAAGCTTTTTACTAAATGTTTCTGGATGCCAGATGGCTTCTTGTGCAGATAAATCCTTAGTACTATTTAGCAATGTATCCAACATACTATTGTGAATTATTAACAACGCAGATTTAGCAAAAGTACCGTCACGACCAGATACTCTGTCACGTAGATGGGATATATAGTTTTCAGTAAACGCCAAACCTCCCTCACCTTGTAAAACAGGAATTAGCTGGATACCATCACGACAACAAATACAAGGTGCTAATTGTTTAGTTTGCTGATTACCTGCAGGTAGCGCGAAAGTATACCCATCAGATAAGGCAGCAAAAGCCTGATACAGCGTTAATGCATTATCAGCATCTGGTGATTTAAACTGATAACGCTCACCTGGTTGGATAAAAGTATTTACCCATTCAAGAAAAGATTGAGCCAGAAAAGTTTCATACTGTCTTACGGACATAAACGGCGTCTCCACTATCACTCATGCGTTCCACATTTCCCATACGCTCATAAAAAGCAATCAATGCTAAAGAAGATTGGTTATCAAGATAAAAACCGCGTTGCTCAAAACAACGTAATAACTCATGAAAGCGTAACTTTTCATTTTTTCCTATAGCAAGGTTGGTCAATAGTAAAAGTCGATCTTGATTGAGGACTAAAACTTTCCCTGCTCTTCCACGGGCTTGAATAAAGCCGGAACAAATTTCTCTTTCTAGTTCATTTATATATTTTCGATTAACGCCTAAACGAGATGGATATTTGCTACTAAATTGTTCAATAGCTACAGATAAAAGCTGTTTAAACGCACTTTCTACACTCAAAGATGCCTCTCTTTCTGGTAGTTTTCGATCAGCAATAAAGTCTTTAAGATAAGTATTGATGCGGGATAAAATTGTAGTTTTTTCTGGGTAGTCCAGAATATCCTGATAAATTTGCCATAAAGGGCGTTTTTTCCCATTTTTTTCATTCCACTGTAAAACTTCAAGTGCAGAAAGAATCGGAAAAAGTTTTTCTCGCTCACTTTCAAAGAGTCTATAACCAAATCGTTTTATTTTTTCCCTTTCTGAACTGGCCTTTTCTGTATCCAAAATAAAGTACAAAGACTTGCTTTTAGGCTCTCCACTGCTCCAATCCTCCAAATTTAGAGCTAGCTGGGCACAGTAAGTAAAAGCGTATAACCGGAGCATATTTCCAAACTCTTGCAGAAGATATTGAGGATGCTCTACTAAGAACTCGAGATCTTGCTGAAAACATGTTACCAAATACGGTAAATAAGCTTGCTCCTCGGCAAACGGTCCTTTACCTAATACTTGTAGATTTTTTTCCAAAACTGAAAGCATGTGCTGCTCAAGAAAATTAAGTCGATCACGCAAGGGCTTATCAAAACTGAAATTTCCCATCAAATTGGTAAAGAGTGTACCTAAACGCCAATTTGCTGCCCCCAAAACACTTTTACCTGAGCCAGTCCCACTAAACTGAGCATGGAACAGTAAAAAAAGAGGAGATATTTTAAAGATATCCTTATTAGCGAAATACATACGTTCCAAAACAGACCAAAATGCAGATTCATCAAGCTGCATAAGCAGGTATTCTTTGCAATCCTTTTTAAAGGTCTCAAAATCATACTCTTTGATCTGCCGTTTGAGGGTATAACTTAAAACTAATCCTATTACTATATTCCAATCAAAAGCATTATTTTTATTACGAACAGGAAGATAACTATCTAACTGATTGTTACCAACTACTAAATTTTCTGCTATAGGGTACATTTAAGCTACTCCATTCATACCGCTGATAGTGATCATGTCATCGTCTTCCTTGGCAATATAAATCCGTTTCCCGTCATAAAATTTAAGAGATGAACTTGATTTCGCCTGTTCAGTGATTTGTTCTATTATTTCATCTAATAACACTGTGGCATTTTTATCATATTTATTAGGACGATAACCGTTATTCAACTTGCTTAATAACTCAAATAAATTCAGGTTAATACTTATTGGTTTCAGTGGATGATCACCAATTTTAAGATAAGCATCAAAACAAGCAGGTTTCGTGACATGTTTCTTTAAAATTGCATCATAATCTCCCTTAAGAGCTACAGGTGCAGTAACTTTTATTGAGCCAAATGCACCCAAAAATAACTCATCTTTATTGGTAGTAAGTTCTGGTGCCTTACGATTAGCATAACTTAGGATCGCTGCAATAAGTTCCGAAGAATAGAAACGACGTAATTCCATTTTTTGGATACGATCACCAGTATAATTTGCATGTAAGTGCCAAATACAAGCATACTTTTCCAACAAAGTTTCTTGGAAAAATGATTCAAATTTTCTGTGATAGTTATTTCCAAATTCATCTGCTCGTAACAAACTGAATAAACGAATCAATGATGCTGCATCCCCCGGCTTAGCTTGACTTCTTTCAAAATAAATATATTTTTTTGCCAATTCCTTTAAAAAATCATCTAACTCAGAATCAGCTAACCCCAACTCATAGCGCAAAACAAACTGATCTAATTCATATGTATGCAAACTAGCAGGATCAAAATCCGCTATTCTTTGTACTAATTCATTCTCTTCACCAATAAAGAGATTATCAAATAAATAACCGGGCCCAAGTAGCAAATGATGAAATAAATCGAGTAGCGCACGAGTCGTAACAAACTGATCCTTCATTAAACGAACTTTAAACAACTGTGTAATAATGACATTTTGTACACTAGGAATACTCAACAATTTGAAATTAGCAATAATTTGTCGTTCACTATCAGCTAAACCAGCTTGCTCATCATTTTTTTTAGCAATGACATAAAATAAGTTTTCATCATTCTCTTCAGTCAACTTAGTCATTAACTCTTTAGCAAAAAAAGAATAATTTTTATGCTCGTTGAACTGAAATTTTGGGTAATGTTCAAAGTCAAAAAAATAGAGCCCATCTATATAGTACGGCATTTGCGTGTTAGAGCTATAATTGAAAAAGTAATCAATAGCAGATTTAATATCGTTATGGCACTCTGAACCTTCCATTGAAAAATTGGCGAGCATACCAGTATTAATTCCCAATACTAATGGACGATTCCCTTCCTTATATGCATCAAAAAGTTTGTCCAGAGTCTCTATTGCTGACTGATGAGGGGAAAAACTATGCGTAGCATCTAGATGAAAATCACACTTATGTTTATAATGATTATAGCAACGGGTAAGAATTTCTGATTTGCCATCACCACTACTACCACAAAGAAAAACAATTTCCCTGCTGTTCAAAGAACCCAAACATTTTTTGATATCTGATTCAATTTTCTGCTCAACAAAAAGTCGTTGCTTTAGGTCATCAAGTGCATTTCTGCGTCGGTTTGTAAGTGTTACCACCGAAAACGATGACGATTTTGCTAACACACTTAGAGCCTTTCTCAATGTGAGTGAACTCATAGCTTAATGTTCTCTTATGTAATTTTTAGAACATTTTATACAATCCTCCTCACAAGCTCTATATGCAGAGATCAATTAAATGGAATCTCTACAGCTAATACGCCAACTTTATCGCACTGTTATCACCTACTTAATGTGGCCTCATGATATACCTTGTTTAAATTGATATGTCAGCAGGTGTACTTTCTCTGCATCTTCTATATTAAAAAATAACTGATGAGTTTTAAGAACAACAAAAAATAAAATGAATGAATTACTATTATGAATAGTTTATTTATATGGAAATTCCTTTTTAAGCAGCTTATTTCTTATGAATGGAATGTAACTAACACACTCCTATTAATTATCTGAATTAATGTGAGTAGCTGATATAAAAAAACATAGAGATAAATATTGTTATTCTTCCTATTGAAGAATAAGTAAATTAATCTAATTCTTAGATTCGCCTAATAAGTGAAATTTCTAAGAAAGGCGGTCAGTTGCTATAGTAAGCATCTTTCTCGCCAAAGGAAAATGCACTATGGCCTATATGCAACTGACCGAAATAGAAAGATATCAGATTTTCAGTTTAAAAGAAGCCGGTTTTACACGACGTCTTATTGCAACGTCGCTTAATCGAGCCCCATCAACGATTAGCCGCGAATTGAAAAGAAACCGGAAAGCGCAGAAATACTACCCTAAACAAGCCCAGCTTAAAGCATCAGAGCGCCGCCGTACTGCGGTAAAAGCCGTCAAAATGACACCGGAGATAACAAAGTGGATTAAAGTTAACTTGGCAGATTTAAGCCCTGAACAAACCGTCGGTTATCTTAAAAGGGAGAAGATAATATCCTAGCATCATGAAACCATGTATAGATTGATTTATAAGGATAAAATTAATGGTGGTGATTTATGGCAGCATCTCAGGATGGCTAAAAAACTGTATCGTAAACGCGATGGAAGTTATGAGCGCAGAGGAAAAATCAAAAATAGGATCAGTATTGATCATCGCCCAAAAATTGTTGATAAAAAGCAGCGTATTGGTGATTGGGAAGGTGATACTATCGTTGGAAAAGATCATAAAAGTGCATTATTAACATAAGTTGAATGAAAATCGCTATTTACTGTCATAATTAAACTTGAAAATAAAACAGCGGAAGGTGTTGCAAAAGCGACAACAAGGAATTTATTAGATATAAAACAAAATGTTAAAACCATCACCTTTGATAATGGATTGGAATTTGCCGAACACAAACTTATCAGTAAAAATTTAGAAGCAAATATTTATTTTGCTCACCCTTATTCACCTTGGGAAAGAGGATCAATGAGAATACCAATGGATTAATCAGAAATTATTTCCCAAAAGGAACTGATTTTAATAAGGTATCAGAGCGAGAGATAAATCTCGTCGCAAATCGCTTAAATAAACGCCCACGGAAGACACGGGATTACAAAACACCGGATGAATTATTCAAAGGAATACCCACTCGTTTACTTCGTTTATAATGGTGTTACACTTATTATGTGAATGCAAGATATCAGGCATAGAGATGAGAACTATCCAGAAATGCATTCATAAATCCAAGAAATTAAAAACAATTAATCGATAGGCTTCAAACTCATAGCCAATGATAATGTCGTAAAAATTATACTTAATCAAATTTATCCAAATCTGAAGAAATTAGGTATTGAATATAAGTAAAATCTTTAGCAAGATCCTCTTTTTCTAATATAGAAAAGACCTCATTTACGAATAATTAATAATCACTGAAAAACCTAAAAACCATACATGAGGCCTGAACGAGATCACTACAAAATACCTACAACTTCCATACAGGTCTTAGCAGGTAACCACATTTCGAGATTTGAATTATCTTCTGGTTCAGCCCGTAAGAAACCATACTGCTGATAAAATGGAATAATGCTTGGATTTGTTGGATCAACAAATAACCCAATAACTGAGACTTGTTGTGAAACTAATACTGTCCGACGGATAGCATCAATTAGCAATTTCTCGCCTAATCTTTGCCCTTGATATAAACGATTTACAGCGAGACGAGCTAGTTTTATTGCATTGAGAGGATGTGGATACTTTTTATAATCTTTATGAACAGGGGGAATTAACACAGAATAACCTGTAAGTGTATAATACCCCAAAATAGTTGTTGGCTCTGAAGCCCGACAGGCAACATACGTTTTTGAGATATGCTTGATAGTTTTCTGTCGGGCTTGCTGTTGTAAAAATTTATTTAACTCATAAACACCACAATCAAATACCTTACGATTATGTTGTTGAGTTATTTCTTCAATTATCATGGACATTCACAACATCCTTGTAATTTTTTGCTGCTTTCATTAATTTCTCATTTGCTTTTGGCGGATTTTCTAACACCGCAAATAGTGCATCTGCACCAGCTATAGAGAGTTGTAATGTTTCAGCACGCTCAATAACATTTTTGGCTCTATCCATTGCCGCTTCAATAAGGAATTGAGAAAGCGTTGCGCCAGAATAATCGGCTGCTCTTTGTATAAACTCTTGTATTTCTAAAGATGTTCGCGCAACTAAACGGGTTTCTTTACGCTCTGAGTAGATGGACATAATCTTACCTTTTGGATATAGATAAATCATAGGTAGTGTCATTATGGCACACAAAATCAATCTCCACCAAATTGTATGTCATTATGGCATACAAAAACTCATTATCTCATTACAGCAAGCCCACCAACTCCACCGACTCCCTCACCAATTGACCCACCTTCTTCCACGCCTTATTTCGGATCAACCCCCTTGTGTCACTGTCTGCGGTACAATCGCGCCTTTATGCCGGATCACAACCCCTGCGAGCTGATGCCCCATTAATGCTGAATCATGAATCGATTTCCTATTTAACAGCCCTGCGATAAAACCCGCATTAAAAGCATCACCTGCCGATGTGGTATCAACGACAGGTGTAACAGGTTGAGTCTTAATATGTTGTGTAGCATTGCAACCACTTAAGTCACGATAAAAACAACCCTGTCCGCCCGCTTTTATAATGGCTTGTTTGACCCCCATGCTTTGCAGGCGATGAAAACTTTCCTCCGTTGACGTATCTCCCCAAAGATTTGCTTCGTCATCGTCAGTGACTAACGCGATATCAGTGATGGCATACATTTGCTGATAACATTCACGAGCTTGTGTTTCATTTCCCCATAAGGCCGGACGATAGTTACTATCAAAGAAAATCACTTTTCCTTCAGAAGATAACTGTTTCAAATCAATGAGCAGCAATTGACGATCATGTTCGGGCAAAATAGCCAGGCTGATCCCACTGAGGTAGAGCACATCCATGTTCTGTAATTGCTGACGCAATCTGGGATAATCAGGATGCTGCAAGAGATAACGCGCCGCCGAGTCATTTCGCCAGTAAAGAAACGTGCGCTCACCTTTTTCATCAAGCTGGATCAGGTATAAACCGGGCTGATGTGCATTATCACGCAACACTAACGATGTATTAATTCCCTCTTGCTGCCAAGATGAGATCATCCCTTCGCTCAAGGGATCAGTCCCCATCACCGTGACGAAATGGATATCAAACTTATCGCCTCCAGCACGAGCCAAATAAACCGCGCTATTCAGTACATCACCGCCATAACTTTGTGTCATGGCACCAAATGGGATGCCATTTAGCTCAATCATACATTCGCCAATCAGAGCAATTTTCTGCCTCTGCATCTTTTAATCCTTCACAGCCTGAAAATAACGTTCAGCATTATTGAAGCAGATATCCTGAACTATCTGCCCCAGCATTTTTTCATCATAGGGAATTTCACCATTTTCGACCCAATTCCCCAACATGTTGCAGAGAATGCGACGGAAATATTCATGGCGGGTATAGGATAAGAAACTACGTGAATCTGTCAGCATACCGACAAACTGACTTAATAAGCCTAATTGGGAGAGTTGCTCTAATTGACGCTGCATACCGTCTCTTTGATCGTTAAACCACCAGCCCGATCCAAATTGAATTTTGCCCCCGATATTTTTACTACCTTGCGCAAGGCTTCCACCCTGAAAGTTGCCCGTCATAGTAGCTATCACTTCATTATCGCGAGGGTTTAAGCAATAGAGAATGGTCTTCGGTAATTCATCTGTTTTATCCATCTCATCCAGCAAGCGAGATAATGGGTAAGCGATAGGATTATCCCCAATGGAATCAAAACCGCTGTCTGGCCCTAACCGTTTAAACATACGCGTGTTGTTATTACGCAAGGCGCCAATATGCATCTGCATCACCCAGCCGCGTTTTGCATACTGTTTACCTAACCAAACCAACACCGCTGTCGTAAATTGTGCGAGTTCTAATTCACTGAGTGATTGCCCTTGTCTGCGCTTTTGCAAAATAATATCTAACACTTTTTCGTCAGGTATCGGCGCATAACGCAACTGTTCAATCCCATGATCCGATGCCACACAACCGTGATCCTGAAAGTGTTCAAGACGATGCTCTAATGCCTGCAATAAATCAGCAAAATGCCCGATAGCAACATCTGCGGCTTCTTCTAATCGTTCGAGATAGTCACAAAAACCCGGAAATTCAATTTTGAAGACTTTATCCGGGCGCCAGCTTGGTAATATTTTGATGGTAAAGTCTTTATCTTTGGCGATCTGTTGATGATATTCGAGAGAATCGATGGGATCATCCGTTGTTCCTGCCATTCGTACCTGCATCTGCTGCATAATGCCACGGGCAGAAAATTCACTTTGAAAGAGTTTTTCGTTCGCCTCATGCCAGATAACCTCTGCGGTATCAGGCCCAAATAATTTTCCGCTAATGCCAAACGGGCGTCGTAATTCCAAATGTGTCCAGTGATAAAGTGGATTGCCGATCGTCAGAGGAACCGTTTTCGCCCATGCAAGGTATTTTTCGTAGTCACTGCTTTCAGCACCAGTAATCAGCGCCTCTTCAATCCCTGCCGCACGCATCGCCCGCCATTTATAATGATCGCCCTCCAGCCAAATTTGACCAAGATTGTGGAAACGGCGATTTTGCGCAATCTCTTTGGGATTAAGATGACAGTGATAGTCATAAACAGGCATCAACGCCGCATAATCATGATACAGGCGGCGAGCAACGTCATTATTTAACAGGAAATCTTCACACATAAAGGTTTTCATTACATTTCCTCTATGGTCAAAGGGCTGCAACCGCTTGGCGGGCGCCAACATTGAGTAAGTTCTGGTAGGCTTTGGTGACGTTATCGATAAAGTCACGGTTTTTGGCTAATTCCTTACCGAAGATCGATTCAATTGCCAGTAGCGCTTCCACCACAGCAACAGAATGACCATATTTGGCAAAAATCGCCGCAAAAGTCTCTTTTAATGGATCACGCACATCAATCGGTTGGCCTTGTTCATCCACGCCACTGATATAACGTATCCAACCCGCTACACCGAGCGCTAAATGGCGATAATCATTTCCCTGCACAAGGTGCCATTCAATGGAATCAAGCACGCGTTGTGGCAATTTCTGGCTGCCATCCATCGCAATTTGCCCTGTCTGGTGTTTTAACGCTGGATTAGTGAACCGCTCGATCAATTTATCTGCGTAAGCCATTAAGTCGCTATCTTCTGGCATCGACAGTGTTGGCGCTTGTTCGTTTAGCATCAGTGCGTAAACTGCCTGACGATAATCAGCATTTTTCATGGTATCGGAGATATACGCATAGCCGCCCAAATAGCCCAGATAGGCCAGAAATGAATGAGCACCATTTAACATGCGCAATTTCATCATTTCAAATGGCGCCACATCATCCACAAATTGTGCACCGGCCAGATCCCAATCTGGACGCCCATTCACGAAGTTATCTTCAATCACCCATTGACGGAAAGGTTCGCAGGCAATAGCACACGGATCTGCAACACCTAGCTGTTGGGCAATTTCGGTTAACGTTTCTGGTGTAGCAGCCGGCACAATACGATCCACCATCGTGCAGGGAAATGTCACTTGCTTTTCTATCCATTGTGCCAATTTTTCGTCCTGCAAACGTGCCAGACCTAACACAGCCTCACGGGCAACATGTCCATTTTCCCGGACGTTATCGCACGATAAAATCGTCACGGCAGGCAGGCTTCGTTCAAAACGCAATTTTAAGGCCGCAGTGATATATCCTATGGCTGATCTCGGCACAGCAGGATTAGCAATATCTTTAATAATCAGCTCATTATTTGGGTCTAAACGCCCTGTTGTGGCATCGGTACAATAGCCTTTTTCAGTGATTGTTAAAGAGATGATTGCGACATCAGGGTTCGCCATTTTTTCGATAATTGCCTGAGCGCCGTCAATTAATGGGTGCATCCCTTCTTTCATTGAGCCAATAATTTTTAATGTGGTTTTCCCCTGCCCTTTCTCTGAGACGGTATAGCGCATGGATTGTTTTTTAAGATTTTCGATCAGTGAAACACCGTTTAGCGTCAGGTTCACTTCACAGTATCCCCAATCACTGTCCGTTTGTTCTAATACGTGATGGGTATAAAGCGCCTGATGTGCACGATGGAATGCACCGCAGCCTAAATGCACAATACGGGAAGTCAGGCGTTCGGTTGTCCAGTGAGGGCATGGGACAGAGGTTATCGCATTAACAAGATTTTTTCCCATAATGGCACGATGGATACCCAACTCAAGGCCACGAATTTCAGCCAGCCCTTTCAGGCGGCCGATTGCGGAATAGCCGGGGTTAATTTTCTTTTTCAAATCATCAAGTATTTGATGACCGTGATCAGGCCGCATTGGAATAAGGTGATTTTCACCCACTGACAACCTGCGATGCTCTTCTTCCGCAACCGCTTTGATCACTTCATACATATCTACATCACCAGCAAGATGTGCCGCTTCGTGGAACGTGAATGGGTTTTCTTCACGTACAGTTGAACGCAAGTGGAGGAAATAGATACGGGAAGCAAATGATTTGATCATCTTCACCAAATCATTATCCGCGCGCACGCCGTAAGATCCGGTGCACATTGTGTAGCCATTGGCATTGCTGTCTACCGTTTCGGCTATCCAATGCATATCCTCTATCGTAGAAACAATGCGTGGCAGGCCTAAGATCTCACGCGGGGGATCATCAGGATGAACCGCCATTTTGATGCCGAGTTCTTCCGCAACCGGAATGATCTTTTGCAGGAAATAAGCAAAATGCTCACGCAATTTGGCTTTATCAATTCTTTTATAACGTTTTAGGTGTTGGCGAAATTGTTCTAAGGTATAGCCTTCCTCTGCACCGGGCAGACCAGCGATGATCGTATTTGTCAGTTTTTGTTTTTCTTCTTCCGTCATTGAAGTGAAGCGTGATTGTGCTTGCACAATTTCATCATCAGGATACGCCTTTTCTGCGCCATCACGTTGCAAGATATAGATATCAAAAACAGCAAATTCGATTTGATCAAAGCGCAACGCTTTTGAGCCATCAGGTAATTCATATTCAAGATCAGTACGTGTCCAATCCAAAACAGGCATAAAGTTGTAGCATATTGTTTTGATCCCGCAAGCAGCAAGGTTACGCAAGGTTTGTTGATAGTTTTCGATCCATCGATTGTACTCTCCGGTATGCGTCTTAATATCTTCATGAATGGGAACACTTTCTACAACTGTCCACTCAAGTTGACTGGCTTCAATCAGTGCCTTACGCTGTTTTATCTCCTCAATAGGCCAGACTTCGCCATTAGGAATATGGTGTAATGCCGTCACAATCCCTGTTGCTCCTGCCTGACGGATATCCGCTAATGAAACAGGATCTTCAGGCCCATACCAACGCCAGGTTTGTTTCATCATTCCCCCTATAACTTATTCAAGACTAATTCAGGTAACCATAAACTCAATTGCGGCAGATATGTCACCAGCGCCAGTGCCGAGATCAGCGCAACATACATCGGGAGCAGTGGTTTCAGTACCTTATCAATGCTCACATCCCCCACAGAGCAACCCACAAATAAGGCACTGCCTACAGGCGGAGTACAAATTCCAATGGCCAGATTAAACGTCATAATGATGCCAAAATGAACAGGATCGATCCCTATGTTCATCGCAACGGGCAAAAAAATCGGTGTGAAGATCAAAATGGCAGGTGTCATATCCATAAAGGTCCCCACAATTAGCAGGATGATATTAATGACTAGCAGAATGGTCAGCGGATTATCAGAAACCGTCATCAATGCATCCGCAATCAGATACGGCAGATCAGCATTAGCCATCGCCCAGGACATGCCCATTGATACGCCAATCAGCAGTAAAACAATAGATGTGGTCACGGCAGAATCAAGAATAATTTTGGGCAGTTGTTTGAAACTTACTTCACGATAAATAACCACTGCGAGAATAAAACTGTAGAGAACGGCGATAGCTGATGCCTCTGTCGCCGTGAATATCCCCGCAATAATCCCACCCATAATCACCACAATGAGCATTAATGACGGTATTGCTTTCCACGCTGTAGCAAAAAATTCTTTCCAAGTTGGCCGAGGTGAAACAGAATAGCGCTTCTTCTTGGCAATAATGGCAGACACGACCATGAGTGAAATTCCCATAATAATGCCGGGGATATAACCTGCCAGGAACAAGGCAGCAATAGAGGTTCCCCCCGAAACCAGCGAGTACACAATCAAGGTATTGCTAGGCGGGATCAGCAAACCAGAAGGACAAGAAGCGATGTTTACAGCAGCTGATAACTCAGGATCGTAGCCTTCTTTTCTCTGCATCGGCGCCATTGTTCCCCCGACCGCAGCAGCAGATGCTACTGCCGAGCCTGAAATTGCCCCGAACAACATGTTCGCCATAATATTGACGTGCATTAATGATCCCGGCAAACGGCCGCCAATCACTTTAGCCAGATTGATCAAACGTGCAGCAATCCCACCCTGATTCATTATATTTCCAGCAAGGATAAAGAATGGGATCGCCAATAAAGAGAAGTTATCTACTCCCGCAGCCATACGCTGTGCGACAACCGTGATCGCAGATTCCAGCGGCAATGTCATCGTAATGGCGACTAACGAAGATAAGCCGATTGCAAAAGAAATAGGGACACTCAATACCAATAATATTGCAAATGTGCCAAAGAATGCGGCAATGACAGACCAATCCATACTCTAACCTCTTATCTACCCTTCATCTTTCAACTTAATGATTTTCAGACACAACGGTTGGTTGACCAGAAAAATGCTGAACAATTGAGATCACATCAACAAGTGCATAGAAAATCATCAATATTCCGCTAACAGGCAAACATAAATAGACGTATCCCATCTTCCAGCCTAATACAGGTGTGATTTGTCCATTTTCCAGTGTCGATAAAACAAGCAGGCTGCCACCATAAAGCAGCACAATGGAAGAAAATGAAATAATTGCTGCCTGAATAATCAGGCCAATAATACTTTTCTTTATTCCTGTTAATTTCATCATCAGTAACTCAATAGCAAGATGGCGATGCTGTCCGGTTGTATATGCAGCGCCAATCATTGCGACCCACATAAACAGATAACGTGCTAATTCATCTGTTTCGGTGCTCGGTGCATCTAAGACATAACGTGAAATGACCTGCCACAACACACATAAAACCAGAAAGGCCAGCAGGCAGATGGTAAAAAACGCCAAACTTTTATTGGTCATCTCTACAAAGTTTTTCATTTATTCCATTCCTGTCATTTTGGTTTACCAACTAAAGACCACATAGAGATTATAATCTATACTGATCACACTAAAGACATTGAAATAAGTATGTGAAAAAGAATGTAATAGATTACGAAACAAAAAAGGTAAACCAATAACATCTATTTTTGTGACAATGGCATACCAATTTTGATTTTTCTCTTTGCTCAATAAGTGAAAGTCTGACTATTATTTACCCAAACAAGAAAATAACAAAAACCTATACTCATCTCTGGAGAACCAATCATGCAGAACAAAAAACGACAGGTTTTAGGTATAGTAAGCATAGCGACTGTTGTAATGCTTATGCTGAGCGCCTCTCAGGCTTTCGCCGTGACGACACTGAAACTTAGCCATAACCAGAATCGGGACCATGCAGTCCATAAAGCCATGACCGAGTTCGCTAATGAAGTGAAAGAAAAAACCAACGGGGAAGTCCGTATTCGCATCTATTCTGATTCTCAATTGGGCAACCAACGTGAATCCATCGAATTGATGCAAAATGGCGCTTTAGATATTGCTAAATCCAATGCGGCAGAATTAGAAGCCTTCTCTCCGGCTTATTCCATTTTTAACCTGCCCTATTTATTCCGCGATAAAGCGCACTATCAACAAGTCATCAATAGTGATATCGGTAAAGAAATCCTCGATTCAAGTCAAAATATGGGGTTTATTGGCCTCACTTACTATGATGCAGGTGCACGCAGTTTTTATGCGAAAAAACCGATTAAAACGCCTGAAGATCTAAGAGGCTTGAAAATTCGCGTACAACCCAGCCCGACGGCTATTACAATGGTGAAAAGGTTAAAAGCGAGTCCAACACCATTAGCTTATGGTGAACTCTATACCGCATTGCAACAAGGGGTTGTCGATGCGGCTGAGAACAACATGACTTCTTTCACGTTAAGCCGCCATAGTGAAGTGACAAAATTCTTTTCCCTGGATGAACATACGATGATCCCTGATGTCCTGTTAATATCAAACAACTCATTGAATAAATTAACTACTGAACAGCAAGAGATTGTCAAAAAAGCAGCTCTGAATTCCTCAAAGTACATGATTCAACTTTGGGAAAAATCAGAACAGGAACAACGTGCAAAAGCAGAAAAACAAGGTGTTGAGTTTATTGTCGTGGATAAGACCCTCTTTCAAAACGCGGTTAACCCTATGTATGACGATATTGCTAAAACTCAACCGGAATTATTCGAAATGGTAAATAGGGTGCGTAAAATAGAATGATTTTCTCTCAATACCCTCTGTTGCAACAAGAATAGGTGGTTATATTTCTGGCATTGATGTCTTAGAATAACATCATTTTTAGTCGTTCCATTTAAGTATATGACCTTACGGCGGCATTAATGATGAACTTTGCAGACTCCAGGCGTCCCTATCATGAAGTAGCCCAATCACTACGTCAGATGATTATAGATATGGATTATTCTCCCGGTGATCGTCTACCTACAGAACGTGAAATTGCAGAAAAGTTCGGCGTTTCTCGTACTCTTATTCGTGAAGCGTTAATTGTATTGGAATTGGAAAACCTCATTGAAGTACGCAAAAGCTCCGGTATTTATCTCATCCAACTGCCATGCTCTTATTCAAGCGATACGACTATCAATGCCGCCGGGCCTTTTGAGTTATTACAAGCGCGCCAATTATTGGAAAGTAATATCGCTGAGTTTGCAGCGCTCCAGGTGACTCCGGTCGATATTGCCAATATGCGCAACGCGCTAGAAAAAGAGAAAAAAGATCTGATTTCGGGAGCAAGTGAATCCGGTGACAGGGAATTTCATTTGGCCATCGCGCAGGCAACGCATAACAGTATGCTGGTTGAATTACTTAAACAATCCTGGGCGTGGCGTGAGAATAACCCTATATGGATGAAACTACATAGCCGAATTACCAATACTGACTATCGTAAAGCGTGGTTGAGTGATCATCAGGCAATTTTGGCGGCTATGATCAAAAAAGATCCCGCGGCAGCGAAGCAAACGATGTGGCAACATTTAGAAAATGTGAAACAGAGTTTGCTGGAATTATCCGATGTAGATGATCCTAATTTTGATGGGTATTTGTTTGAGTCGTATCCGGTGGAGATTGGGAAGTGAGTTTTTGACGCTGAGCTGGCTGAAAATCTCAAGACCTCGGAAGATCTGAGCCAGCTTTTCCGCTTCTTTAAAAACTGACCGTTTTGAAACCACTTTTAAGGCTGAATTCTGGCTGCTTATCTGGGGCATGAAAAGCAACAGCCTAAATTTGGTTCTAATCCCTGAATACCATTTCCATTGCTTCAATACCATCAGCTGATAATTGAAACGCTCCTTTAGTTAACATTATTTTTATTATTAATAAGTTGCATTGAAATTAAAATAACCAAGATCGCCATCACCATTTCATAAAATGACCTAAAACCTCACTTTACATTCTGACTCTTTGGCAATACATTCCTAATAATACAGATAATTGACATTATTTATCATCATCACAAAAAATAATTAATAGCTATAAAACAATCTGGTAATAAAAATTATATTAGTTCGTTTTATTACCAAGATTAAATTATTTTGGTAAAGATTTAATATTAAAAAACCAAATTACTTGGCTCATTAAATAATAAAAATAACATGAATTCATTTGATGTTATTTTTTTACTTAAAAAGCTGAATCGTTTCAATTAATTATAGGAAGATAATTATCAATGTTTCATCTATTGTTACAAGATATCCATCTGGCAGCATCTGCTACCAATAAAGAAAGTGCTATTCGCCAAGCCGCCACAGCTCTCACTGCGGCGGGATATGCCAGTAAAGAATACGTCGAAGGAATGCTGGAACGTGAAACACTCTCTTCAACCTATCTGGGTAATGGTATTGCCATCCCACATGGCACCCATACAACCCGCAACAACGTACTGAAAACCGGCGTACAAGTGATGCAATTTCCGAACGGAATCGACTGGGGCGATAACCAAACCGTCCACCTTGTTATCGGCATTGCGGCAAAATCCGACGAACACCTTAATCTGCTGCATCAGTTGATCCCGATCATTCGTGATGAAAACCGCGCCAGCCGGATGGCAAAAACCACCGATGTAAATGAACTCTATCATTTATTAATGAACACC
Organism: Xenorhabdus siamensis; assembly: GCF_037996745.1. Lineage (NCBI taxonomy): Bacteria > Pseudomonadati > Pseudomonadota > Gammaproteobacteria > Enterobacterales > Morganellaceae > Xenorhabdus > Xenorhabdus siamensis. Next base: position 70,771 of record NZ_JBBMXE010000009.1, on the reverse strand, counting down.
AAATCCGCCTATGTACTGGATAACTCCACGCTCACATTGGATATTGACGCACATGACCTGACAACCTTGCAGGCAATAAACATCTCTCGGCTACAACAAGCCAATGCAGTGAATGCAAAATTTATGGCCGATGTCTTTACCAAGCCACCAATACACCTTGGCCAAGGTATTTGGCTCAGTGACAGTTCGCAGGGCAATTTGCACAATGCAATTGCCATCTCCCGCCCAAAAACGCCTTTTACTGTTGATAAACAACCCGTTGGATTATTATTAACCATCGCTTGCGCAGACGATCAACTGCACAGTTTTCTAGATAATCTCAGCACCCTGCTGCAACAAGGTAAAGGTGAGTACCTGTTACGTGCCCAAAATAGCACAGCCATCGTAGAACTACTGACAATGGATGTAGCACAAGAAACGATACTGCCTCAAAAAAACGTACTGACCGCAGATTTTATCCTGCCTAATAAACATGGCCTGCATACTCGCCCCAGCGCACTTCTGGTTAATACCATCAAACAATTCCATAGCCAAATCACCATCACCTATCTTGATGGAAACAGCATTCCCGTTGATGGAAGTAAGCTGATGCAAGTTGCAGGCTTAGGCGTTAAACAAGGCGAACGAATTCGCTTTACCGCGGTCGGCTCCGATGCCAAAGAGGCCCTGCTCGCCATTGAATCTCTTATTAACAAAAACATGGGCGAGGAAATGGCATGAACAAAAAAGTCGCGACGATCACTCTGAACCCTGCTTATGATCTGATTGGACGGGTTGAAAACATCAAAACCGGCGAAGTCAATCTCATCCAGACCGTGGGATTATATCCGGCAGGCAAAGGCATCAACGTTGGCAAGATCCTAAAAACACTCGGTATCGACGTCACCGTAGGGGGGTTTCTGGGCAGAGAAAACCAAAATACCTTTCAAAAACACTTTGCAGAACTAGGTATCGTCAATCGATTCCAGGTTGTAGAGGGACGAACACGCACCAACGTCAAACTGACTGAACAAAATGGCTTGGTTACTGATTTCAACTTTTCAGGATCCAGCGTCAGCAAAGAAGAGTGGCAACGTTTCGCCAAAGATTCCATCCAGTGGCTGAGTGAATTCAATATGGTGTGCGTAAGCGGCAGCCTGCCAACGGGTGTAGAACTGGATGACTTCACTGAATGGATGCAACACTTACGCGAAACCTGTATGTGCGTGGTATTTGATAGCAGTCGAGAAGCCCTGATTGCCGGACTCAAGGCTATTCCGTGGATGATCAAACCCAACCGCCGCGAACTAGAGATCTGGGCGGGGCGGCCTTTAGCAACATTCGAAGATATCATCACTGCCGCCCATCAACTGCGTGCTACGGAGATCTCGCATGTCGTCGTTTCATTGGGCGAAGAAGGCGCGGTTTTGGTCAATTCAGCGGGAATCTGGCTCGCTAAACCACCGCGTTGCGAAATCGTCAGCACTGTTGGCGCTGGTGATGCAATGGTCGGCGGACTGATTTACGGCCTGATGATGGGGCAAGACAGTGAGCACACATTACGCCTTGCTACCGCCATCTCCGCCATGACTGTCAGCCAAAGCAACATTGGGAACATCGACCGTCAACAACTCGCCCGACTCATGGCAAAAGTCGAACTGACTGCGTTCCCCCCCCCTTATCCATCGAAAAACAACAAATAAGAAGAGAACATCATGAAAACTCTCATTATCAGCAACGATACACAAGGACAGGCGCGCGCTTACCTCGCTAAACATATATTGGAAAATACAGCCGTCAGGCATGAACTTTCTCTTGTTACCGATGTGGACAATGCCGAGCTGGTGATCATTATCGGTGAATCTGCACCAACCTCACTTAACCTGCAAGGCAAAAAAACCTTCACAGGCCCTGCTGAACAAGCGATCCGTGAACCAGAAGCATTTATCCATCATGCCAAAACAAAAGCCAATATTTGCCAACAGCAAAATATCGTCAGCACGGATCAACAAAACCCCATCAATATCATCGCCATCACCGCCTGTCCGACAGGTGTTGCCCATACATTTATGGCAGCCAAAGCACTGGAGACCGAAGCCCAAAACCGTGGCTGGCAGATCAAAGTAGAAACTCGTGGCTCCGTGGGAACCAACAACGCGATTACCGACGTAGAAATTGCAGCAGCGGATTTGGTGATTGTAGCGGCAGATATTGATATAGATCTCTCGCCATTCTCCGGCAAACGCCTCTATCGTACTTCCACCGGCGCAGCCTTGAAAAGAACCGCTCAAGAACTGGATAACGCATTGACTGAAGCCGAGATTTACACAGCCACAGGCAGCATTTCCACCTCCAGCGCTTTCAATCCGTCCACCAATAAAAAACAGGAAAGCCTCAGTATCTATCAACACTTGATGACCGGCGTATCCTACATGCTGCCGATGGTTGTCGCAGGCGGATTGTGCATTGCACTGTCATTTGTATTCGGCATTGAGGCCTTCAAAGAACCCGGCACATTAGCATCAGCACTCATGCAAATCGGTGGCGGCTCTGCACTTGCTTTAATGGTGCCCATACTTGCAGGTTATATCGCCTATTCCATCACAGGACGCACCGGATTAGCGCCCGGACTTATTGGTGGTATGCTTGCTGTCAGCACTGGTGCGGGATTTCTCGGTGGTATTATCGCGGGCTTCCTTGCGGGCTACGTTGCCAAACTCCTGACAACCAAACTGCATCTACCGCAAAGCATGGAAGCATTAAAACCGATTTTAATCATCCCATTAGTCGCGGCGTTAGTCACCGGATTAACCATGATTTATATCGTGGGTAAACCCGTAGCCACAATTATGGAATGGCTGACCCACTGGCTGAAATCAATGGGAACCACCAACGCGGTGATCCTTGGCATGATTCTTGGCGGCATGATGTGTACGGATATGGGCGGTCCAGTTAACAAAGCGGCTTATGCGTTTGGTGTCGGGTTGTTAAGTGCACAGACCTATGGACCAATGGCGGCAATTATGGCCGCGGGGATGGTTCCACCATTAGCAATGTGGCTGGCAACCATAATTGCACGGAATAAGTTTGAGCAAAGTGAGCGCGAAGGTGGAAAAGCGGCACTGGTATTGGGGCTGTGTTTTATTACCGAAGGGGCGATCCCCTTTGCGGCGAAAGATCCGGTTAGGGTACTGCCAAGCTGTATTCTGGGTGGTGCAGTGACGGGGGCGCTTTCGATGTACTTTGGTGTGCAACTCATGGCACCACATGGTGGATTGTTTGTATTATTAATTCCGGGAGCGATTACGCCTGTATTGACTTATTTAGGCGCTATTTTGGTTGGTGCAATACTAGCGGGTGGCATTTATGGGGTGGTAAAGAGAAAGGAGATTGGGGTATAACCATCATTATTCGTAGCATATCTTTTGTTATGCCACCATTTCAAATGTATCTGAGTCTTTCATGGATGTTTTATCAGCACTATGCCAGAAGACAGAATAAATTTCGTAGTTATTTTAATACGGTACGAGAAGAAGGTCATGGCGAGTTCAGAGCAACTTAAAGCGTTATTGCAATCTCATCTGGAAAAAGATGACGACAGATTTATGTCTGTCACTTTGCAAATCGCTGCTCATGAGGCTCGCCAAGGACATGGTAAACTTGCCCAAGGATCCAAATTGGTTATTAGGCGACTTCCGCAATAAAGGCTCTATTCACAAAGATGTATGGATTGGTAGCGCAGCAGAATTAGCAGAACGTGGAATATTAGCTATCTATCCAGCTACGGGATGGTGGAAAACCCGTAAGAAATTAGGAAAGTATAACAAAATGGCTCGTTATTCCTTAATTGTTTCGATTGAAACAGCCTCCACAGATATTGATTTATATACACCAATACAAAATGAAATGAAAAATAGAAATACTGTAGATGCTGAAATTAATATTAACAATCATTAACTCATATAAACTTGATCTGGCAGTTACATAATTTTGTAATTGTCAGATAAAATATTATAAATAAAAATCATATTCACCTATCTTTCTAAAAAAAATAACAAAGCTATTTAACTGAAAAATTCCCATCGTAAAAATACCATTCCACTACTCTTCTAATCAACTCCTCCGTAGCATCAATATACTCGACTTTATTACTATCCCTCTTAAGAATAACTGGTATTTCACTACATCCCATAATAAATCTTTCCACCCCAATATTTTTAAGCTGAGAAACAATCGATTTCAATAACTGATATGCCTTTTCCCCATTTCCACTTTTATATGCCAAAATACTTTCCATAATAATTTCCTGTTGAATATCATCAGGAATAACAAATTTTATATTCTCTTTTGTCAATCTATTTTGATAAAGCTCTGCTTTTATCGTTCCTGTCGTAGCCAGAATAGCAATGTTATTCATTCCTTCATTGATAACTTTATTACAAGTAATATCAATCATATTAAGAAAAGGAACTTTGGTTTCTGCTTTTAATTCCTTATACCAATAATGCGCGGTATTACAGGGCATAATAATACACTGAGTCCCTGCATCTTCTAATATTCTTAATGCGGCTATCATTTGTTTTAATGGTGACTTTTCCCCAGAGAGAATATTCTTTGTCCTGTCAGGTATATCAGGAAAAGAAATGGCAATAACAGGAATATGTTCCTGATCACAAGTTGCTGGTGTATTTTTAATTATCTTTTCCATTGCATCTACCGTTGCTGCCGGTCCCATACCACCGAGTATTCCAATAATTTTTTTCATACGCCACCTCAGAAGATAATTATTATGCTGACACAGTAATTACGGTTAGTAATTGCAATATTTCTATTCGCTATGTTGAATTTGCATAAGGCTTTTCATTTATTGAAATCAACAAGAGTGACTTTATAGGGCAGATTTTATATTCAATAATATTGAACTGAAATGGTTATATGATGCTATAAAGAAATATATCCCTATCATCTTTCAGCAAGGGAATACAGCAAACCTTGATTCAATCCTCTTGGTTGGTAATCGCTTTTTCTTGTGATTCCGGCTTAGAATTATTCTATTTTTCCTCCATTTTATTTTCTTCCATTTTAGCAATCACCGCAGTAGAAATACTGTTACCAACCACATTGGTTGCTGTACGCCCCATATCAAGGAGCTGGTCGATGGCAAGGATCAGCAAGATACCCGCTTCAGGCAGCTTAAACATAGGAAGGGTTGCAGCAACGACCACAACAGAAGCACGCGCGACACCAGCTATACCTTTGCTGGTGATCATAAGCGTCAACATGATCAGGAATTGTTCTGTGATACTCAGATCAATATTGTAAGCCTGTGCAATAAATAGAATGGCAAAGGATTGATACATCATCGAGCCATCAAGGTTAAAGGAATAACCCAGAGGCAATACGAAGCTAGAGATTTTTTTCGGGACACCAAAGCTATTCAGTGCATTCACCGTTTTTGGGTAAGCAGATTCGCTGCTTGCTGTGGCAAAGGCCAGTGTCACAGGCTCCCTAATCAACCTCAGTAATAAAAATATCTTCTTGCCGAGAAAAAGAAATCCAACAATAAATAAAACCACCCAGAGTAAAAATAACCCAAGGTAAAAAAGACCAATAAGTTTGCCATAATCATAAAGCAGACCTAACCCTTGCACTGTAATGGCCGAAGCAATAGCAGCAAAGACCGCAATCGGCGCCAATGACATAACGTAATCAGTAATACGGAACATAACACGCGCTAAATCTTCAATCATAGTTACAAGAGGGCTTTTTTCCTGGCTTTTCCGGCAAATATATGACAGTGCCAAGCCAAAAAAGAGAGAAAAAATCAGGATCTGTAAGATCTCATTGTTCGCCATAGCCGCGGCAAAACTGCTAGGGAATATATGGCTAATAAAGTTTTTCAGAGAAAATCCGCGGGCATTGAGGCCAATATCGATATTTGTCTGTTGAGGTATAGCAATATTCAACCCAATACCCGGCTGGAACAGGTTAACTATCAGCATACCAATACTAATCGAAACCAAGCCAGCGATAATAAACCATATGATCGCCCTGATGGTGATCCGCCCTACCGATGATGAACCACCGATTGACATTAATCCGGTAACAATCGTAGCAAATATGAGTGGGGCAATAATCATCTTTATCAGACGAAGGAATACATCAGTAATGATGTTGATATAGGAGGCAACTTCTTTTGTCTGACCAGCATCAAGGTATTGATGAAACCCCCAACCCGTTATCACTCCAAGCAGAATAGCAATAATGAGCTGCTGCATAAGTTTTTGCCTATTCATACTAACTCCTCATTCTCTGTAAACACTAAAATCAGTTATTCTGTTTCCTGAATTTCACTCCAATAACTATTTAATTTTCTTTAACTTTTAATGAAAAGCAAATGAGGGATGAGACATGCAAGATACGCATTCATGTTGGAGATTGATATATCGCTATAAATGATTATTTAATATTTTCTTTAAACACAAATTGAACAGGACTTAAATAAATTAAGCAGTGATTTTTAAAACAGCCAGATCGGGATATTGGTGCCAACCGTTTTACATTTTCAGTATACAAAAAATAGGTAAGAGCTACACATATAATATACTCCCTCAGATAACCATCATGGCATATGGTATTTTAGAATAACCACTTAGTCATAAAAAAGTGATTGAAACAGAGGAAAAAGTTAAAGAAAAAGTTCTTAATTTAGTAACAAAGGTGATTATCCTATTTTGGTTTTTCATTTACGTATCAATCAGTTATTGGTTGTTATTCACATTTAATAAAAATCCATGAAAATGTATTAGGAGATTTATCGAAAAACATTGTTGTAATTGTTTTGATATGATCACACTATAAAATAGTTTACTTAATTTACATCATCATGGATTTTAAGATTATTAATAGCGAGAGGGATTAACAAATTATTCGAATTATATTTTCTTGATACAAGATATACCGAATGTTATTTTTACATTCATAGACAAATATGATTTATAACAGTTTATAAATTTAACTATCGGGTAAGCTCCCATTGATCAAATTGTTCCTTAATCTCTTTAATGGAATTCAGTCTTATCTTGGGTATGGTCAGTTGTTCAAATATTGCAGCATAGCGTTTCCTGCTTTTTGGTGTAACAACAGTGATATGACTAAGCATTTTCCATTTGATACTGTCTTTACCTCCTTCTAAAGCACCATAACGATTACTTTGAAGCAGAGTTCTATTTACGTAACGTAACAAACTTGATGGCATTGAGATATCTAATAAAATAATCCCCGTTGCTCTGGATAAGCGTTGTGGCAGGCATCTTGTATAATTCCCATCAATTATCCAACTTTCCTCTTTTATTGCCATATCATGCAGTGAGATAAATTCTTCTACGGTGCGTTCCTGCCAATTTGTATTTGGTAAATGGAAAAGCTGATCCAAATGAATGACTTTCAAATTACATTTTGTGGAGATTGCATTAGCAAGTGTAGACTTACCACTATTCGAAGGCCCCATAATGCAGATTCTATTTCCTAAATCTGAAAGTTGCATAACATACTCCAGTGTTGTTAATCGGGGTGACAACCATGCTGACAGAGGAGGCATACTGTTTCCACTACTTATGGTGACGATGCCAAACGACGAGCTGCCTCAATAACAGAGGTTCTGCGTCTAGCCTGCTCTTGCCGATCATCAGAACCAGTTAGCATACGTGCCACTTGGGGGACAGCCGACCACCAACCGGCCAATGCCAACACCAGAAAGATCAGATGGTCGGGTTCTAAGGTTCGTGTAACTGTACCTTGAAGTTGACCATCGACTATGGCTTGGATTTTGTAACCATAATATTCACGTCGCTGCTTCTCATCCGGAACTTCACCGTCGAAAATCAATCCTTCCCAACGCATTAGACGACTAAGTTCGGGATGCTCACAATGGTAGTCGTAAGCCCTGCCAGCGTATTCCCCAATATCTTCGGCTGCGAAAGACAGAATAGGTACGGCTTGCGCTACTTTAGCTAATTCTCTACGCAGCACGGCCGAGAATAGCGCTCGCTTGTCACCGAAATAATTATAAATACGTTCCTTATTCACTCCAGCTAACTTAGCAATTTTTTCGACCGTTGTACCATCAGGACCGAATCGGGCGAACTCTATCACCGCAGCTTCCAAAATCTTACGCTTTGTTCCTTCGATATCCCAAGCCATTGTGAATACTTTCTCATCTATCAGTTGTTATCGTCGCTAAAATAATACTATAATAAACTCCAACGCTCTAGTTGGAGTTTAAATTATGAAGCATACCATACTAATTTGTGGTTACGGTCCAGGAATCTCTCACGCCGTTGCGCAGCGTTTTGGTAAAGCTGGACATTCCGTTGCCCTTATCGCTCGTAATGCACAACGTTTGACCTCTGCCGTGGCGGAATTTGCCGCCGAGGGCATCCAAGCTTGGGCTTTTCCCGCTAACCTAAATGATATTGAGGAGATGAAACTAATTGTTACAGAGGTACGTTCTGCATTGGGGCCAATCGGCATCCTGCACTGGAACGCTTTCCTTGACATTGAAGGCAATCTACTGTCTACCTTACCTTCAGATCTGAGCAAAAGTTTCGAGATCCGTGTTACTAGCTATATTGCCGCCGTTCAGGAGTGCTTACCCGACCTAAAAGCACACAAAGGGTCCGTACTCACTACCAGCGGTATCATGGCTCTCAGTGATCCTAAAATCGACATTTTTGCTACCGGATATGCTGCGCTTGCTATCAGTGTAGCTGCCCAACACAAAGCTACCAGAATCCTGACTCACACTCTTGCACCATACGACATCCATGTGGGCGAAGTAATTGTCAATGGTTTTGTCAACAGAACACCGGGAGGGGTCGGCAAGAATAGTACAATCGAACCGGCAGATATCGCCGAACAGTTCTGGAAACTGTATACAACACGGCAAACTCATTCCATCATTTTCGGTGCAACGATACCAATATCGGAGACAGTAGCTCATGAGTAACCAAACACATAACATAGGGAAGCTGAATGATACAGGAAGCAAATCAGCATCACTCGATCAGATCCACACCGCAAATCGTAGTGTTGTTATTTTACTAGCTACTATCGCCCTGTTCGTTCTGACACAGCTTTATCTGGCAATTCCTCTGCTCACACATGTTGGTCAGGATTTCGGTTCAACAAATCCAGAGAGTGTCACATTTGCTCTCGCGACAAGTTTTAGTCTGGCTTATGCCTGTGGTTTCCTCATTTGGGGACCGATATCAGATCAGTATGGTCGCCGACCAGTGATGCTAGTGGGATTGATTATTTTGTCGATCGCCACATTCGCATGTTCCTTCGCCCCATCATTATCATGGCTAGCAGGGCTGCGTATATTGCAAGGTCTGGCAGCATCCAGTTTTGCACCGATAGCATTAGCCTATCTTACCGAAGCAGTACCGATACGCTATCGTGCTACTGCTATTGGTACTATGTCCACATCATTCCTTATAGCGGGCATCTTCGGGCAGGTGTTAGCCGCTTGGATAGTACTACAATGGAATTGGGGTTGGGTATTTATAGTGACTGGGGGATGTCTGGCAGTTGCTATTCCGCTATTTGCAGCAATGGTCAAAGAGCCACCGCGTGCTGTTGTTGATGGACATCTGGGGCATCGCTTTGTGGCATTAGGCAGAATTATCATGCGGCCAGCAGTATTACTTCTATCGTGTGCTCATATCACGCTACTACTGTCATTTGTCGCCATGTACACAGCATTGGGTTCTCATTTGTGGATGCTGAACATTACTCCAGACAAGGTTATTTTGCTACGCTTAATTGGGCTACCCGGTATGTTTGCAGCACTACTAGTTGGACCACTTTCTGCCCGATTTAGCATGCCGATTATCTCGATTATTGGTTACGTGACTGCAGCATCAGGTCTGGCACTAGAAGCAATGTTGTCGCAATCCCTGCTCAGCATCGCCGCCAGTAGCTTGATTTTCGTCACTGGTATAGCTCTTGCCGTCCCGGCAATGATCACTCAGTTTGGTTCTATAGCAGCATCCAATCGTGGCGCAGGCATGGCCTTAAATGGGTTCATTCTGTTCATCGGTGCTAGCATCGGCCCGCTCATTGCAACAGGGATACCCAGTTTTGTTACGTTATTAGTTGGAGCTGCGTTGATGCTTCTTTTAGCCGTCTTTTGTGTTACTGGTAGTGCGTTACTTACATCTTCCTTGAAGAAACCATAGAACTCACTATCTTCAGCTTTAGACATTCGATGCAAATCACTGCATTTTACTTGAACGCTGATGTCCAGCGTTCTTACTTGGCTAGCCATTATTCAGTAATTTTTCTGCATCCTATCATATTTTCCCCTGCTTTTAATTGACTAATGCTCATTATATACAGGATAACTTCCACTATTTCTCCCATTTATTTGTGCAACAATATCAACCATCATGCATTAAAGTAATAATAATTTAGCCAGTACAACGGATTTACGTTCTGATGGAATATACATAATCATGATTTCTCCATCGTCCTATCAATATTTTTAATAAGGATGTCAATGATAATGACAAAAGTAAAAATCAATAAGATTAGTTTTTTATGAGTGAACATAAAATTATCGCGATTATGTATTATCATTTTATTTGAGATATCTTTAGACATTCCAAAAAAATGGAACATTTATGTTTTTATCCTATTGAAAATAATGAATAACTTACCTTAGCAGATTACTGATTATTTTAATGCATTAATATCTATCCCTAAATTAAAAATTTGAATAAATATAATTAACATGGCTTTTAATAATATCTATTTAAATATATTTTCAAAAATAGAAACATTTTTATATAAAAGTGATATAACAAAAAGAATTCATAAACAGGAGGGAATGACATGACTTTGAATTGGCTAATCGAACGCTGCAATACATTTAATAAAACTGAAGCAATTATTTTTAAGAATAACCGATATTTTTACTCAGAGTTATATTCTGATACTATTGAAGTTATAAATTACTTAAAAGACATTGGTCTCCCTGAGGGAGCGATTGTATCTGTAGAAGGAGAGTTTTCTCCAAAAACTTTTGCTATTATTCTGGCACTTGTTAATAACAATAATGTTATCGTTCCAATTGGCGACATTCCAGAAATAAAACTCAGTGAATATTTGGAAGTTTCTCAAGTTGAAGTAAGAATTAAAGTTAGTAATAACGATTATGAACTAAATGATACTGGTCGTATTTCTGAACATGAATTATATAAAAAAATATATGATGTAAAACATTCTGGTTTAGTGCTTTTTAGTTCAGGCACTACTGGGCAACCAAAGGCGTCTGTATTAGACTTCAATAAATTAATCGATAAGCATTTAGAAAGAAAAATTCCCAGAAGAATACTTTCATTTCTTTCCGTAGACCATATTGGTGGTATTAATACTCTATTACATACCATTAGTCATGGGGGAACATTAATTATTCCTCTACTACGTACACCTGAAAGTGTATTCAATGCCATAGAAAAATGGGCTGTAGAAGTATTGCCCACTACCCCTACCTTTTTAAATATGGTTCTTATATCAAGAGTTATTGAAAAAACAAATACATCAAGCCTTAAATTAATTACTTATGGCACGGAACCAATGCCTCCTGTTACTTTAAAAAGGATTAGCGAAAAATTACCAAACGTTAAGTTAAAGCAAACATATGGTCTATCTGAAGTAGGCATTTTACAAACTAAATCTAAAAATAATAATGAATTATGGATTAAACTTGGCAATAATGGATTTAAATACAAAGTCCTATCTAACATTCTGTGGATAAAATCAGACTATGCTATGTTAGGATATTTAAATGCTCAATCACCTTTTGATGAAGAGGGATACTTCAATACTGAAGACGTTGTTGAAGTTGATGGAGATTATGTAAAGATATTAGGAAGAAGATCAGAGATTATTAATGTTGGAGGTGAAAAAGTTTATCCGCATGAGGTAGAGAATATCCTTTTGCAAGCTAACAATATAGCTGATGCAACAGTAATAGGATTTCCAAACACAATTACAGGAATGGGAATTAAAGCTATTGTACATTTGAGTAAACCTGAAAATTATGATGATTGAAGATCTCGATTATATGTTCACTGCAAGAACTTTCTTGAAGAATTTAAAATTCCAATGACTTATGAGGTTTCAATAACACCCCACTATTCTAGTCGATTTAAAAAAATGCGTTCTTCACTGAAAATAAAGGAGCATAAGAATGCTACTACCTAAAACTGTAGTCATCAGCGGTGGCAGCAAAGGACTTGGAGCTACAATGGCATCAGCCTTTCTTGATAAAGGTTATCGTGTTGCTACTTTTAGCCGTCATTCAAATGAGTTTATAACTCAAAAACAATTGTCTGATGCTAATTTTTTCTATTGGGAATCTGTTGATGTTAATGATTTGAGTAAAATAAAATCATTTGTCAATAATGCAAAATCAAAATTTGGTCATATCGATATTTTGATAAATAATATTGCAAAACTAACTGAAGGGTTATTAATTTTTTCTTCAGACAATGAGATTATTTCTTTACTTAATACAAACATACTAGCACCCATAATACTGACAAGAGAATGTAGTAAGAGCATGCTAAAGAGGAATACAGGGGTTATTCTCAATGTTTCTTCTATAAATGCAATAAAGGGTCATAAAGGTGTATCATTATATTCAGCAACCAAAGCCGCTCTTGATGGTATGACTCGTAGCTTAGCGCGTGAATTTGGCCCTGCTAATATAAGAATTAACTCTCTAGTACCAGGTTTTTTTGATAGTGAGATGGTGTCTTACCTTTCTGAAAACAGACGTAAACAGATATTGAAAAGAACACCTATTGGTCGCTTATCAAAAATTGAAGAAATTAGTAAAGTAGCATTGTTTATTTGTTCAGATGAAGCTGCATTTATCACAGGTCAAAATATTGTTGTTGATGGAGGAATATCATGTTAAAAGAGTTAAATCTAGTTAAAGAAATAATAATAAAAGAAGTAAAATTTATTTTTAATCAAGCTAACATTAGAGATGATTATAATAATATTTTAATAGATGAGAGTTCAAATCTGATCGACGATTTAGCTTTTACATCACTTATGATTGCCCGTTTAATTATGGAGTTAAATGAAAGATTAAAGGTTGAACCGTTTGGTAATGATTATTATTTTTCAGACATAAGAAATGTGCAAGATATTATTAATGCATATATAAATACTATAGAAAGCGATAATATCTAATTAAAATAATTAACTAAACCCACATCATTTATATTAAAAAGAGAAATAGCCATGAATTCAAAATTTCTATGTCATTCAATTGATGATTATTTAGGTGATAGTAAAACACGTTTTTTTGGCATGGGATACCGACGTGTTGTATATAATATCAAGAATATTGATATACAATTTAATCATTCAGAAGATGGCTATCCAAAATTAATTTCACTCTTATCAGTCGAATATCCATTAGACTGGTCTAAGAAAAAAAATACGAACTTACCTCCACATCTCAGTAGTATTGATACACTAATCTTAAGTACTCAATTCTGTGAAATTTTCTTGAAACATAGTTTTCAATTCGACTCCTTTAATTGTAAAAAAATGTGGTTGAAAAGTTTAAAGTTGAAATCAGGAACAACTCCACAAGAAGATCTTGATAATATTTCAGCTAAAATCACTTGGAACTCCACATGATGTTACCATGATTTCCATTTTTGATTGTCAAATAGGAAAAATGGAAGCACGTTGTGAGATAGAACATCCTGTAGCAGAGATTATTTGTAAAAATGGCTTCTATACATCTCCAGCAGATATTCTTGAGCCTAGTAATTCACGTTATTATGGGGATATTTTTAAATTCCGTGGACAATCTCTCCAAAATATAAGTTACGATAGTGAAAACCACATAGCTTCAGCAAAAGTGAAATTAAATATTCCTGAATTTTGTCATTCAGTAAATGGAATTGATGGTCACTACCAACCTTCTGCCACTTATGTTGACTGTTTTGTTGTTAATCTACAGTTAGCTCAAGTATTAATGTATGAACTTGATCATATTAATAGAAAAGATAGTGAAACACTGTGGATGTTGAGAACCAAAATCGAAGCTCCAACACCTACTAGAGATTTCCAATCCAATTATGATGCTACAACACGTATTACTTCTACTTATAAACTAAAAGTTAGAGGTGAATATTGGAGATATGTAGATATTGAAGGGAATTTTTCAGGAATAAAGTTAAAGTGTTCATTAGGACATAAATTACCAACTTCTTCTAATATAGAATAGGAAATATGGTATGAAATTAGCTATCTCAGGAACTTATTCATCCGGTAAAACAAGAACAGTTATGGCGTTAGCTCACTTAACTGGTTATCCTCGTACCCTAGCAAAAACAATCCGTGAAATAATGCCTTATGCTGTTCCCGGAAAACGATTGGCACAATGTACTCCTGCTGAATTTCTGCAATTAGCTATGAGAAGGCACACCAGTAGGGCAATACATGAAGCACTACTAAAAGATAATTTCGTCTCTGATGGTTCATCGTTACAAGAATGGATTTATGCTGCTGCCCGTGTTAAGTATGGGATGAATCCCAACCAAGAAGGACATCTGGATCCAGTTCCCAGATCAAGTCTTTCTCCAGAAATGATATTTTTTGAACAGGTTACTAATCAGTATGGACATGCTTTCAAACAACATGTGAAAAGTACATTCGATGTATTCATCCATTTAAAGAACGAGCTTCCATTAAAAAAAGATGGTCATCGTCCAATGAATAAAAACTTTAGAGATTATTGTGACAGTATGTTATTAAAAACTCTAGATGAATTAGAAATTCCCTATTATATTATTAGTGGAACAATAAAAGAACGTCTATTTAAAATAACAGAAATATTTAATCTGCCTCTTATTATGAGTGTTGAGAAAGCTATTCAATTAGCTGATAAAGAATATTCTCTACAGGATTTTAGGTTTGAAACGGAAAGAAACAGATCATCCGATATCTTCATACCTTTTTAGTTTACTATATAGGAAGAAAACCTGTTATTCATGTATAAAATAGGGTGAGACATTATTGTCTCATTCTCTCTATATATTTTTTATTATGTTTGATTGAAAAACATTTAATCACTAACCAAACACAACAACTCTATATGTTTACTATTCTTTAATTTATCAAAAATCTCCATTATAATTCCTTCGCTATTCGATAAATCCCGTTTTTTTATATAAAATAATAATTCCTTGTACATATCTAGGAAATATACTGCATTTTGTTTTATGAAAGTATGCCATAGATAACTACTTCTTTCTATACAATTAATATACAATCTACTTAGTTCATTATTATTTATAGCATTGAGTATTAAGATAGTAAATTCACTGTCAACATTTTTTATTTTTTCATCATTACAATTGGTTTCTTTGCTTATCAAAACCTCAATTTTTTTTGAAAAATCGTTTAAATTTTCTTGAGATGTTTTGTTTAAATATAATTTAATTATAGATAACAAGAATATTTCGCGTAAAGTAACCAATTCTAATTGCTCTTTATAGTCCAAGCTTCGTGTATAGAACCCTCTATTATTACCTTTAATGACAAATTGTTCATGCAAAAGTCTATTCAGCGCCTCTCTAATTGGAGTAGAACTAACATTTAATTGATCAGTTAATTTAGAAACATATAGTTGTTCATTTGGTTTAAACTCATTATTAGTAATTTTGTTTTTAATTTGGAGATAAACACGATCAACATACGAAGTTTTTCTAATTCTCATTTCTTTCCCTTAAATTAATTCATTAACTTAAATCTATTTTATAGATGACAAAAGTTTAGAGACAAAACCAATGACTGTTCGTATTAATAATATACTAAGTAATATTAATTCGTAATAATTACAATAGTTTTCTCTCTGTTTTATAGTATTCTAAAAAATACCGATATCGATACTAATTTTTTTGCTGCTGAAATGAAAAACTAATAGTCTAGATTAGACAGCATCAGAGTAAAAAATTGATCTTCCACGTTCAAAATTATC
The DNA here is from genome assembly GCF_037996745.1 of Xenorhabdus siamensis. NCBI lineage: Bacteria > Pseudomonadati > Pseudomonadota > Gammaproteobacteria > Enterobacterales > Morganellaceae > Xenorhabdus > Xenorhabdus siamensis. The sequence goes on along the minus strand of NZ_JBBMXE010000009.1, from coordinate 54,717 downwards.
GTCCAATAGAAAAATAAATAATATTCCTAATCAACACCAAATTTTTGTCAAAAATGATATTATTAAAATAAATTTAATTATTATTACCAAATATATCTTTAAGCTTACTTAATATTGATTAATTTAAGATCAGACGACTAATATAACTAACTTAAATAATTAATATTTTTATCTTTTTACTGATTTTCGATTACCATAATATGATTTAATTAAATAATTTTTCTTTAAAAATATTCTATCCTCTGAAGATCTAATTATATTACTTATACTCCAATAAAAAATCTTGGGAAAGATATTTACACTCATAACAATCACAATATAACAAGGTTTTTTCGATATTATAATATACTCATTAAAAATGATGATGCAATATAATAATTTAAATATCAAGATATCAAGATATCAAGTAGTCTATTTTAAATAAAACTAGCATAAAACTTCAAAATTATGGAAATTTCCCCATAACACAATATATTATAGTGACAAATTCAGTTTCAAAATTGAGCACTATTTTTCTAGAAGATTTCTTATTTTTATTTCAACATTTTTTCAAAAAACCAGAGTAAAGTCATTCAATGAAGATATTAAATCTATTATTTAATATTGATAATTTTATTAATATAATGTCACAACTATAACAATTCTTCATGAAGTTGACGCACTGCATTTATATTCTTTGGTTTATCTGGCTATTACATTAACCAGACAAACCAGAGAGTTTGAAAAACACTAAACCTACCAAGAAAACCATAACTCCTTTATTATTAACTAATTACCGATAAAACTCCTCACTTTGTTATAACCTAATATTTCTGTTTTATGCTAAAGGGTGAACAGTTATAAACACTTTTTCAGTTTTTTAAATCATTGCAGATATGAAAGAAATTAAGAAACTCTATCTTTAGATAAAAAATTTAATTTATTATTACAAAATATTCCCTCAGACAATCATCATGTACTGCAAACTGAAAAAAACAAATGAAAATAGATAAGGATTATCTATTATCCAGAATAATATGCAAAAACTGATAATTATCACATAACTTCACAAAAAAACCTGTTTATAGCAATAACAAATTGTTAAATAAAGAGATTAAAATCAGGATATTTTGGTTTCCTTTAATCTGTCCAATAGCAAAATCGCTAAGTAAACGAATTTTCTGAAAATAGAGATCACAAAATAAACACGTAAAATTTGATAAAAGATATACTTTTTATGTAAAAATTAATATCTAATTGTTTTTATACTGAAAAATAAAAAACGCTATAGCATTCCAGGCAAAAAAACAAGCTACCTCTCAACATTCAAAAATGCGCGTGAGTTGTTACTTTCTTGAAAGACAAAAATTATTCAGTAGGAAAAGTTTCTATAAGTAATATTTTCTAATAGAAAATAGATTATATGGCAATAGTAATACCATGAAAGATTAAAATCTGTTTACTTAACCAAAATTAATAAAATTTAACTCAAAAACGAAACATTTTATATACAAAATAATGGTGATTTTCTATAAAAAAATAATTTATTGATAATTTTAGTAATTTAACTAAAAAAATTACTTTATATTCAATATATTAAATAAAAATAAATAACAATCTTAACGTTTAAAGACCTATTCATTATTCCTCATATGAAGAGAACAGCTTGCTGTTTTACTCAATTGCGGGGGGAAAGTAGTTGCAAGATGCAAGGTTACAACAAAATAGAGAATGAGGTTTGCATCATGGAAGAGTACACCTTGCCCCAGTAAAGGTTCTGTTTTTTACAAGACGTTAATAAGAAAGGTTATTTCATTAAAAAAAACAAGGCTTATGTCGGAAAACAAAACGGCGGATCAGGTGTAACAATAGGGCGTACCGTGAATGGTATTAAACCCGTCAAGGTATGGCCTATGTTACGCACAATGGCGAAGTAAATTTAAGCCATTTTGAAGCTCTAGGGCAATTATCCTTGATAACGCCATAACTTACTGATTTTAAAATAAAAGGATAAGATATGGAAGATGCAAACCTATTAATCGGACAACGTATTCAAACTAAAAGGAAAGAGTTGGGTATCACAGCAACGGCATTAGCTAAACAAATTGGCATTAGTCAGCAACAACTTTCACGTTATGAAAGGGGAACCAATCGAATTAATGTCACTCATTTGGTTGCCATTAGTAAGAAGTTGGAGACCCGTATTTCATGGTTCTTTGAAGACTGCTTTGAAGAGGAGAATAAGGAAGGTTCTGTTAATAAACTCGATACTCAATACATTCCCATGGCTGAAACAATTATAGGGAAAAATGGTTGTTAAATGGGTCAAAATAATCCCCCCTGTCAGAAGCCTGCCATTAAGCTTGAGCCAAACCCCAAAATATGGGGGCTTCTGACTCCTCTCAAGTATTTATCCATTCTTCAATGGCCATCTACTTTCTTATCTATACCAGCCATATTCCAAACCGTCGCAATGTTACGTGCCAATACCTGTAGATTATCAACACTATTAGTCAGAGCATCAGCAAGAGTACAAACTTCGGGGATAATAGAAAATACAGCATCCAAACCGTATTGATGTACTATATGGTAGTCTTTACTCATTCCTCCCACTAAAGCAATAACAGGAATACCGAACTTCTTGGCGATACGTGCAACGCCAATAGGCGTTTTGCCATATATGGTCTGGCTATCCATACGACCTTCACCAGTAATCACCAAATCTGCACCCTGAATCATCTTTTCCAACTTCAGAGTCTCGATCACAATCTCAACACCTGATTGTAATTTTGCGCCCAGACAACCCAGTAAAGAAGCGCCCATGCCTCCCGCAGCGCCTGCCCCTTCAGCATCGATCACATTTCTGCCTGTTGCCGCTTCAATTTTCATTCCGTAATGAAATAAGGCTGAATCCAGTATCTTAACCATTTCTGCTGTTGCTCCTTTTTGTGGGCCAAACACCGCAGATGCTCCAGACTCACCGCATAATGGATTATTTACATCACAAGCTACAGTAATTTTCAGTTGCTTGAGGCGGGGATCAAGACCCGAAAGATCGATGCTTTCCAACCGTGTTAATGCTGCTCCACCAAATGGCAGAATGCGGTTATCCCCATCCCATAAATTTGCCCCAAGTGCTTGCATCATTCCTGCACCACCATCATTGGTGGCACTGCCACCGATACCTAAAATTAGATTTTGTGCTCCGTGCGCCAACGCAGCCAAGATCAGCTCTCCAGTACCATATGTTGTCGTTATCAAAGGATTGCGTTGTTCCAACGGCACTAAGTGCAAACCTGAAGCGGCTGCCATTTCTATAACTGCGGTTTTTCCATCGCCCAGCAACCCCCAAAAAGCCTCAATAGTTCTCCCCAAAGGATCAGTAACGGCACATGTGATACGTTTCCCTCCTGTCGCAGCCACCAGCGATTCTACTGTACCTTCTCCGCCATCGGCCATCGGTAGCTTGATATAATCAGCCTGCGGAAGAATTTCTCTAAATCCCTGCTCTATCGCTTCTGCTACTTGTAAGGCACTTAAGCTTTCTTTAAATGAATCCGGTGCAATCACAATTTTCATAACAATTTTCTCTCTCCTATGTACCCGGATGACAAAAATTTAGCCAGTAAAACCAAATACACCAAAGATTAAGGTTGAGGCAAAAGCAATGGTGAGACCCGCCAGCGTTTCATAAAGCAGTAATTTCAAACATAAATAGTGTGCATAAAAAAAGCGATAAATAAATTATCGCCTTTTAATCTACTAGCGTATGTATTCAGCATGAAAAAACCTTCATGCTCAGCCAATTGTTAATTACATTAGGCTTCAATTGCCATTCGTAATTTTTTCATGGCATTCTTTTCTAATTGACGTACCCGTTCAGCGGATACACCGTATTTATCAGCCAGTTCTTGCAAAGTAGATTTATTGTCATCATCCAACCAACGGGAACGGATAATGTCCTGACTACGCTCATCCAGCTTTTCCATTGCTACAGAAAGTTTATCCGCAGCATGGTTTTCCCAATTATCTTCTTCAATACCATCCGCAAAATCAGAAGCCTTATCCTGTAAAAACAGCACTGGAGCGGGTTGGTTGTCATGACTGTCATCATCCGACGACATGTCAAATGCCATATCCTGCGCTGACATACGAGATTCCATCTCCAGAACGTCCTTACTAGTCACTCCTAATTCTTTGGCAACTAACTCAACTTCATCCTGATTGAACCAGCCCAAACGTTGTTTAGCCTTACGCAAATTGAAGAATAACTTACGCTGCGCTTTTGTTGTTGCGACTTTCACAATACGCCAATTACGCAATACATATTCATGGATTTCTGCCTTAATCCAATGAACAGCAAAAGACACCAGACGCACGCCCACTTCTGGATTAAATCGACGAACCGCTTTCATCAGGCCGATATTACCTTCCTGAATTAAATCCGCTTGCGGTAAACCATAACCAGCATAACTGCGAGCGACATGAACAACGAAGCGCAAATGAGACAGAATCAGCTGTTTTGCTGCATCCAGATCTCCCTGGTAATGCAGCCTTTCCGCCAGTTCCTTCTCTTCCTCTGCGGAGAGCATGGGATAAGCGTTGGAAGCACGGATGTATCCTTCCAAACTACCTTGTGGAACTAATGCTAAAGTTTGCATTTCTTTTGTCATTCAAATTCTCTCAAACTAAGAACCAAATTGATGTTTTTTTGAACTCACACGAAGCAATCAATAAGATTTATTCAAGCCAAAGATGTGTCTATTCTACCATCGTGGAAATCATATTCAAATTGCCCGCATTGTATGAAAACGCACACAAATCAGTAACAGTTTCTTCGACCTTAATTAAGCCTAAAAGTTCATCTAATGTCCAATAAAATAGCCCTATTCTGGCCTGAAACGACGTAAGTGCTGGATAGTCGCAAACCATGCAGCAATCCAACCAATCATACCTGAAATCAGTATCAGTAATAGTGATTCATCCCAGCTCAGTCCATGCAACCTGAAGGTTGTACCAAAAACACTGGCCACTTCTGTGACGATGCTGGAAAGTTTCCAAACCAGCAAATATGAAAGAAGTAATGAAGAAATTGCTCCCAGAACTCCCAACAATGCCCCACCATTGAGGAACGGACGCAAAATAAACCCATCGGTTGCCCCAATCAGTTTCATCACATTAATGGTTTCACGACGGCTAAAGATGCTTAAACGAACGCTATTACCAATGACCAATAGCAAGGCAACTACCATCAGAATACCTATCACCGCAGCAATTCGGCCAATGAGGTTAGCCAGAGCCGTAAGGCGGTCAAACCAACTATCATCCATTCTGACTTCTTCAATGCCTTTTAACTGTGCCACACGGTCACGCAGTGTTGTTAATGCTTGTGAGTTTTGAAAGTCCAGTTTAGGGGAGACAATCGCTACCGCGGGCAACGGATTTTCTTCCAGCATATCTAATGCGCCAGCAAATCCAGACCAGGCACGAAATTCATTCACAGCTTCTTCACGGGATAAATAATTTACCGATTTCACACCGTCCATGGCTTTCAGCTCGCCAATCAATTGATTGGAATTGACATCATTCAGCGATTTATCAAGATAAACCGTAAGCTGTGGCACGGGATACCATTGCTCTACAGCCTGATTAACATTTTTCCAGACAATGTAAAACACACTTGGCAATGTCAGGGAGATAGCAATAACCATGATGGTCAACAATGTTGCCAGTGGCTGGCGTAACATATCCGACAGGGTGCTTTTCCACGCATAACGTGATTGTACACGCCACCCCCCTTTTAATGACTTGGAACGGGCTTTGGAAGTCGTTGTTCTTTTCGCAGAATGACGGACAGGCTTAACCATAATGCCCCCCTTGCATACGTCCCTGATTCAGGGTCAGGATACGGTAATTTCTTCGCTCAATAAGAGCTGTATCATGCGTTGCCATAAGAACCGTCACACCGACTCGGTTAAACTCTTCAAACAGGCGCATAATGCCCTCAGATAGTTCACCATCCAGATTTCCCGTCGGTTCATCCGCCAGCAAGACAGTCGGTTTATTTACAACAGCGCGGGCAATGCCAACGCGCTGTTGTTCTCCTCCAGAGAGTTGAATGGGAAAGTTTTTCGCTTTGTCCAACAAGCCAACCTTATCCAGCGCCGCCGATACCCGCCGGCGAATATCTTCAGCACTGGCTCCAGAGATAATCAGTGGCATTGCAATATTTTCGTATACGGTACGATCCAATAACAGATGGTGATCCTGAAAAATCATACCGATCTGACGACGCAGGAATGGGATCTCACGGGATTTCAGTCGGCTGATATCATGCCCCCCAAACCAGATATAACCTGCACTTGGGCGCTCGATACCACAGATAAGTTTCAAAAGCGTACTCTTACCCGCTCCTGAATGACCGGTTAAAAATGCCATTTCTCCTGGAAGCAGGTGAAAATTCACCCCTTGCAGCGCCTGCCGCCCTCCCAGATAAGCTTTACTGACCTGTTCAAAGCGAATCATTGATAGTTAATCCTCCCGGCTAAAAAGAGCCTCTATAAAATCGTCAGCCTTAAATGGACGGAGATCTTCAATGCCTTCCCCAACACCGATATAACGGATCGGAATTTCAAATTGGTCAGCAATAGCGAAAATAACACCACCTTTTGCTGTACCATCCAATTTGGTTAGCGAAATACCGGTCAACCCAACCGCCTCATGGAATAGTTTAGCTTGGCTGACTGCATTTTGGCCTGTGCTGGCATCCAAAGTTAGCATAATTTCATGTGGTGCCTCTTCGTCCAGTTTTTTCATTACCCGTACGATTTTTTTCAGTTCTTCCATCAAGTGAGATTTGTTCTGTAGGCGTCCTGCGGTATCCGCAATCAGAACATCAACACCTTTGGCCTTAGCAGATTGAATGGCATCAAAAATAACAGACGCAGGATCCGCACCAGTATGTTGGGCAACCACCGGGATCTTGTTGCGTTCCCCCCAAACCTGCAATTGTTCTACCGCCGCAGCACGGAAAGTATCCCCCGCAGCCAGCATGACGGATTTCCCCTGAGATTGATATTGGCGCGCCAATTTACCAATTGTCGTCGTTTTACCAACGCCATTCACGCCAACCATCAAAATGACATAAGGCGATTTGCTTTCAATTTCCAGCGGCTTATCAACTTTTGCCAGAATACCGGACATTTCTTCTTTCAGTTTTGTATATAACGCTTCCGCATCTTTCAGTTCTTTACGGCTGGCATGACTAGTCAAACTGTTGATAATTTTACGAGTTGTTTCAACACCAACATCCGCAATCAATAACTGTTCTTCCAGTTCTTCAAACAGATCATCATCAATTTTTTTGCCACGGAATAATCCGAAAAATCCGGCTCCCAAATTCTGGCGAGTTTTTACCAGACTCCGTCTCAGACGGGCAAAGAAGCCTTCTTTGGTCGGGCGTTCTTGCTCTTTAAGTAAAGAAGCAGATTCTTCAACTTGATGGGGCGCTTCTTCTGCCAGACGCTGTTGCTCTGCCTCTTCCGCTGCCTGACGGGCTGCTTCTTCTGCCAGACGTTGTTGCTCTGCCTTTTCTGCTGCTTGACGGGCCGCTTCTTCTGCCAGACGCTGCTGTTCCGCCTCTTCCGCTGCCTGACGAGCTGCTTCTTCTGCCAGACGCTGCTGTTCCGCCTCTTCCGCTACTCGCTTTTCTTTTTCAATTTGTTCTTCTTGTTGTTTCTTTTCCTGACGACCAAGTCCGAACCAAGAGAAGAAACCTTTTTTTTGCTCTTTTGCCATCGGCCACTACACTCCTCGCGGTTAATTATGGCGTTGTAACAACCTATCCCATTAAGCTGATTACTTTACCTTTTATCAGATCATGAATTCATATAGGGATAAGCCAAGAACCCAGCCCAATAAACGCTTTATATTTTAACAATTACGCCTACTGAGATAGGTTCTAATGGTGATAAAATCCAGTCTAACATTTTCATCAGACCACAACACATATTCTATTGAGGATTTCGTGGTAAATTAATCAATGGGTTTCTTGATTTTCGTTTTTTGTATCTGCCGGCTATACCCAATAGCCGGGAAGTTGCTTCACGGCGATGATAAATATTTAATTTATGTAAACTATGACTAAAAAATCACAGCGCACACCTTTGGGACAAATCCGCATTATTGGCGGGAAATGGCGCGGAAGAAAATTACCTGTTCCAGACAGTGAGGGGTTACGTCCGACCACAGATCGTGTCCGCGAGACATTGTTTAACTGGTTGATGCCAGTCATTCAAGGAGCTCGCTGTTTGGATTGTTTTTCTGGCAGTGGGGCCCTTGGATTTGAAGCTTTATCGCGCTATGCAAACAACGCGACTTTAATTGAGTACGATCGCAACGTGGCAAAACAACTGTCAAACAATTTAGCTTTATTGAAAGCAGAAAACGGCAATGTTGTGCAAGGCAATACGCTGCAATATCTCAATCAATCTGGCACGCCCTTTGATGTCGTATTCCTTGATCCTCCCTTCCGCAAAGGAATGCTGACGGAAACCATCAAGTTACTGGAAACTAACGGATGGCTGGCTAAGGAAAGTTGGGTTTATGTCGAAGCAGAATCTGAATCTGCCGCGACAGAAGTTCCTACAAACTGGCGCTTACATCGGGAAAAGATTGCCGGGCAGGTTGCATACCGATTATATATCCGCCGTGAGTAAATTTCGGCTTGACCTATTTAATACGATTCTGGAGTCAATAATGTTTATTCAATTAGGAAGAGCAATTATGGTTTGTGTTTGGGGTATCATGATCCTCAATCTGATTCACCCTTTCCCTAAGCCGTTGAAATATTTTATGGATATCGCTATGGTTTTTACGGTGGTCATGCATGCTTTCCAACTGCTATTGTTAAAACATTCCCAGCCTAAAGACCAAAAACTTTCCGGCCTGTTACAAACTAAGATCTTCTTTTTTGGCGTATTTGAATTATTGGCCTGGCAGAAAAAAATGCGTCTGAAGAAAAAATAACAAATTATATTTTATGCCCTATAGATTTCAGGTGCATCGCTATCAATAAAGAGGCAGCTTGAAAGATAAAGGGCATCAATGCTGATATCAGTACCATCCTGCCTGTATTTTTCTGCTAACCACGCAAGACGATTATTCATTGACCTTCTGTATTTTTGATAATAAAACGTTATCTTATCGTTAATATCGAATTAAAATTGGGACTCTCTCTTCACCCCATCATAAACAGCAATGCCTGATAAAACAGGCATTGAACATTTAAGGAAAGGAAAAATATGAGTTGGCCATTTCTTGCGGTGTTTTTCTCTGGATGGTTATACATTGATGCAGCCTATCGGGGCGTCAGATGGCAACAATGGGTGTTTTACCCTGTTACGATGTTACTTCTACTATTATGGGCATTTCAGGCACCAAATCTCGAAGCAACAGGCTATTTCATTATTGCCGGTCTTATCGTTTCTTTACTTTCTGATTCACTCCGAATGCTCCCCAGTAAGTATTTACTATTCTCATTTGTCGCGCTGTTCCTGAGTTATTTGCTTTATACAATCAGCTTTGCCTTACATATGGAGTTCAGTTTCTTCTTTCCATTGCCATTGATCTTGCTGGTTGTCGGTATCGTGGTCATGCTTATTGTCTGGAAACGTCTCGATACCTTACGTTGGCGGGTGTTGGATACCTGGATCATGGTACTCATCATGGTTTGGGTTGCGGGAGAACAATATTTTGCACTCGGCAATGCAAGTCGTTTCTCCGCCGTGGCCGGAGCCATTTTACTTCTCTTTGCACATAGCATTAGTATTATTGACCAATATCGTTTCCCTTTTAAATTATCAAAAGCAATCGTGGCAACCTGTCGTTTTATTGGGCATTTTTTGATTATTCGTTCACTAATTGTTTAATTCTGTACTGAGATATTATTTACTTCGCTCACCTTTGGTGAGCGAAATGTTAGCCCCAACTGTTCACAGAAAAGGAGAGAATGGATAATTTTTTCCGGCTACTCCAACCATTCCTCTCAATGTCAGATAGCACAATTCATCAAAAAAATTTCTCTTTAGGTTTGACTCTGGAGTCAACTCCAAAGTGTAGAGTTAATGGTAATCAACCTGAATCAACATCATTGAGAGGCCATTATGTTCTCTATTTTAAAAAAGTATAAACAATTACAAAGTGGCTCTATCTCCACACCAAAGAGAGTCCTTCAAGGTTCTGCCAGCCAGCGTTTCAACTGGGTTATCCATGGCATGGACTGCCCAAGCTGCGCAGGAAAAATTGAAAATGCCGTGAAAAAAATTCCTGAAGCCAAACAGGTCAAGGTGCTGTTCACAACAGAAAAGCTGGTCGTCGATGCTGATTCCGATATTCGTGCTGCTGTTGTCCAAGCGGTTAAACAAGCCGGTTTCGCCATCAAAGAAACTGACTCAACTTCTAAGCTCCCACCAGCGACGAGCTTCTGGAAAACATTTTCCCCAATCCTCACTCTTGCTGCATTAATGATGATCAGCGCAGGCATTGCGAAAATCAGCGCACCCGCCGGGCAGATTGCTTTCATTATAACGGTGTTGATTGGGTTATACCCCATTGCAACCAAAGCCATCAAATTGTTTCGATCCGGAACCCCCTTTGCTATTGAATCATTGATGAGCGTGGCGGCTATTGGTGCACTATTCATTGATGCTACTTCAGAAGCTGCAATGGTAATCTTGCTGTTCAAGCTAGGAGAAATTCTAGAATCCTATGCCGCAGGTCGTGCCCGCCGTGGTGTCAGTGCCTTGATGGAATTAGTGCCTGAGCAGGCATTACTCGTAACAAATGGCGAAAAGAAAACTGTTCCTGCCGCCGCGTTACGTCCAGGCGATATCATCGAAATTGCTCCTGGCGCCCGTTTGCCCACTGATGCTGAGCTCCTGAACTCGTTCGCCAGTTTCGATGAGAGTGCTCTGACAGGTGAGTCTATTCCTGTTGAACGTAAGCAAGGAGAAAAAGTCGCAGCAGGGTCTCTTTCTGTTGATAGCGCGGTGCAAATGAAAGTCATGTCTGAACCCGGACACAATGCCATCGACCGTATTCTGCAACTGATTGAGGAGGCAGAAGAACGCCGGGCACCGATTGAACGTTTCATTGATAAATTCAGCCGTATTTATATGCCGTTGATTATTTTGCTCGCTGCGCTGGTCATGATAATACCTCCGATGTTTTTTGCTGAACCATGGGATATCTGGATTTATCGCGGTCTGACTCTGTTGTTGATTGGTTGCCCCTGTGCACTGGTTATCTCAACCCCCGCAGCCATTACTTCTGCACTCGCAGCCGCAACCCGACGTGGAGCACTCATTAAAGGCGGTGCTGCGTTAGAGCAACTCGGTAGAGTCACCACTATTGCACTGGATAAGACAGGCACGCTGACTGAGGGGAAACCTCAGGTCACAGATATTGAACCCGTAGAAAATATGAGTGTGGAAACATTACTGGCTATGGCAGGTGCCGTAGAAAGTGGTTCCCATCACCCATTAGCCAAAGCCATTCTTAACGAGGCAGAAAGTAAAAGCGTCATTGTTATTGAAGCAGAAAATCGTAAGGCACTGGCAGGTATCGGGGTTGCAGGACAATTATCAGGGCAAAAAATATTGGTCTCGGCACCAGAACGACTCCCTGAAAATACTTTATCCCCAAAATGGAAACAGCGAGTGATTGAACTGGAAGATAGCGGAAAAACAACAGTTGCCGTGGTAAAAGATGAGCAATTTATTGGTCTGATTGCTATGCAGGATACCTTACGTCAGGATGCTATTGAAGCTATTCAGTCTCTGAAGCAACAAGGTGTTAATGCTGTGATGTTGACCGGTGATAACCCTCGTGCGGCAGCGGCGATTGCGAGTCAATTAGGTATTGATTATCGTGCAGGACTACTGCCGGAAGACAAAGTCAGAGCGGTAATGCGACTCAATGAAAAGCACAACACAATGATGGTCGGTGATGGCATCAACGATGCTCCTGCTATGAAAGCATCCAGTATTGGGGTAGCGATGGGCAGTGGTACTGACGTTGCTCTGGAAACAGCCGATGCTGCACTGACACACAATCGGTTAACGGGTTTGACAGAAATTATCACTCTGTCGCGGGCAACACACTACAATATCCGTCAGAATATCACTATTGCATTAGGTTTGAAGGCGATATTCCTGGTCACCAGTCTATTAGGGATCACGGGATTATGGATGGCGGTATTAGCGGATTCAGGTGCTACAGCATTGGTGACAGCAAATGCTATTCGGTTGCTGCGAATTAAATCCCAGAGATGAATTAAATCCCATAACATCATTAAATCCCATCAATAGTAATAAGACTTAATTTAGAAAAAGAATCCCCCGCTCATAATATGAGCGGGGGATATAAATTGAAAATTCTGATGGTGTTATAAAGATCATCAACTTAGAAGGAAAGTTATTAATGTTGTTTCAACCGATTATTATATCTTTCAAGTATTGCTAGAGATATGGGAAATTAATTTCACTGATATCCTTTATGATTTTTTTAAATTCACTCCATGTTATTTAAAAGGTTGTAGTTTATAAAATAGTTAACAACTCATAAAAAATAGTGAAGAAAACAAACTGAAAAGGTGCGGAGGAAACACCTTTTCAAAATAACACTACAGTTACATCAAGATTGCTATTAAGACAAAAGGAAATATGGCACTTAGTGAGGTGATAAACATTCCCAAGTCCCACACTAATAAGCTTAGCACGGGTTTATTTTTCTACCAGTTCATCATGCAATATTTTCATTTTTTTTGATTAGATATCTATATGGTGTTTCCGCCGTCTCCTGAGCAATCAGCGTATGTTCCATAAAACGGCAGAAACCAGGAATATCGCGAGTAGTCGCCGGATCATCAGCAATGATTAATAACGTCTGCCCTGCATCCATATGACGGACAGTCTTTCGTACCATCATTACCGGCTCTGGGCAACGCAACCCCTGTGTATCAAGGGTTTTATCAGGGTTGGCAAAAAAATCGGACATAACAATCTCTGTGAATTCATTATCTATGGCGACGGATTATATTACATAATATCGCCAATCGCTGCATTTTGCTTTTGTTGTTCAGCCAGCGTATGATCTGTTCCTCCTGATTATTTAGGGAAAATTGGTTTCTGGGTTCCCTCACCCCATTCAGTAAAAAGGTACAATATGTTCCAATTAACTACGCAGCAGGTAGTCATTCAGCAGAAAACATCGGTGTTAATCTGGCTTTCTCTTTTTCATATTCTGATCATTACTTCCAGTAATTATCTAGTACAGTTGCCAGTCTCTATTTTCGGTTTTCATACCACTTGGGGAGCATTTACATTTCCCTTTATTTTTCTGGCAACAGATTTAACAGTGCGTATTTATGGTGCTCCCTTAGCACGCCGAATTATTATGACTGTCATGCTTCCGGCCTTGCTGATCTCCTACTTTATCTCCGCGCTGTTTTTTCAGGGGACATGGCAGGGATTTTCAGCTTTAGGAACGTTTAACCTGTTTGTTGCCCGTATCGCAGCAGCAAGTTTTATGGCTTATGTTCTTGGTCAGATATTGGATGTTGGGGTTTTCAACCGGCTGCGTCAAAAACAACAGTGGTGGATAGCACCGGCTGCCGCCATGTTTTTCGGTAATATGCTTGATACACTGGCATTTTTCTTTATTGCGTTCTATCGCAGCACCGATGCATTTATGGCAACACATTGGGTAGAGATTGCATTAATAGATTACGCATTTAAGTTGTTTATTTGCATGCTCTTTTTCCTGCCCGCTTATGGTATCTTGCTGAATCTTATTCTTAAGTTCTTTTTCTCATATTCAGCAGATAAAACACTGGCTAAAACCAGTTAAAATAGCATTGCGTCCTAAGTTAATCAGGGCGCAAATTTCCTTTCAGTTTTTTCTCACAGATCCCTCATTTCCTGCTATTACACATCACCTACCAATATATTTTGTCGTATAGTGGTGGCGGACAGGCAAACATATACTTTTATCCGAAGCCACTGATAACCTGCCACACACCAACGTTGTGACAGTCTGTATCGGGTTTCCAGTGAAGAAGGAATATTTCTTATGCTGAAAGTGATCCAGTCTCCATCCAAATATATCCAAGGACCAGATGCGATATCCCACATCGGTCAATATACTAAAATTCTTGCTGACCATGTTTTCGTGATTGCTGATAATTTTGTGATGAATCTCATTGGGGATACCGTCAGCAAAAGCCTGAAAAAACACCAGGTAACCAGCCACTTTGAAGTTTTCAACGGTGAATGCAGCCGTAGTGAAATACAACGCCTGTCAGCCATTTTATCCAATAATCAGTGTCAGGCAGTGATTGGAATTGGTGGTGGAAAAACGCTTGATACCGCCAAGGCAGTAGCACACGATGCGAAATTGCCGACTATTCTTTCTCCAACTCTTGCCTCAACAGATGCACCCACCAGTGCGCTTTCCGTTTTATACACAGAATTGGGAAAATTTGATGGTTATTTGCTCTACCCCAAAAACCCCGATATTGTGTTGGTAGACACCAATATTATTGCCAAATCCCCTGTCCGCCTATTTGTATCAGGTATGGGAGATGCTCTCTCGACTTATTTTGAAGCACGTGCCAGCAGTACAGCCCATAACCTGACCATGGCTGGTGGCGGAACTTCTCTGACTGGGCTGACCTTGGCAAAACTGTGCTACGACACTTTGCTGGCAGAGGGTTATAAAGCGAAACTGGCAGTAGAGGCCGGAGTTATGACACCCGCAGTTGAAAATATTATTGAAGCCAACACCTACCATAGTGGAATTGGTTTTGAGAGCGCAGGGCTTGCCGCTGCCCATGCCATTCACAATGGTTTTACCACACTGGAAGAGTGCCACCATCTGTATCACGGTGAAAAAGTGGCATTCGGTACGTTGACACAACTGATATTGGAAAATAGCCCAAGTGAAGAGTTAGAAACAGTGCTCGACTTCTGTGTACAAGTCGGCCTCCCGGTCACACTGGAGCAACTTGGCCTACGGGAGAATGAGAATCTACACAAAAAAATAATGCAGGTTGCTATAACAAGTTGTGCCGAAGGGGAAACCATTCACAATATGCCATTTACCGTAACTCCGGAACAGGTCTACGCCGCAATTCTGGCAGTAGATCGAATGGGTAAAGATTGGTTGTATTGATGAGGCAGTACTATACCATCAGTTTTAGAACGACCATCAGTTTCAAAACGTCCATCAGTTTCAGAGCGGGGAAACCCGCTCTGATTTTATGTTGGTCAGCATAACTAAAATATGTTCAAAATCTGCAAGAATTGTTTGATAAGGAACAAAAACGAACTTAAAACGCATATTAAGAGAGGGTAAAAGAGAAGAAAAAATGAAGGAAAAATAAATGGGCATGGTCTCTTAAGACCATGCCCTGCATAAAATAATATTATCTATTCACATGCATCCATCATTCTTAATGGACATCAACGACTTGTTTTGTTGGTTCTGGCCATATACTCGCAATATGGTTAAGACACTCTTCCTTAGAACCTTTCTTACCCGTTGCCATCCAACCAATTGGGATCAGAGATTCATCAGGCCAAATCGAGTACTGTTTTTTAATGTTAATAACAACCATCCAAACCTCAGTTTCATTTCCTGTTAGTTGCTGCATGATAAAGCCCCCTGTTTGTAGTTTTCTGACAATACCCGTGGCAAGAATCCAGTACCTATTAAATAACGCAATACCTGATGGACATATTCAGATGTTATTACCGGACACTGAATATTTGTTCCTTCCAATGCTGCCATTGTCTGTTTCAACTCCAACTCTGGCTGGATTTCATGAACATAAGCAGGGTCCAATGCACGATAAGGTTTCTCTGCCATGTCCCGAATCAACGGGATCAATGGATACAGCGGATGGGAGTCATCCAAAGCAAGAATTTTCTCTTTCCCTTCATTGAATGGCACTGGATTGAGAATATAACCAAATTCCTGCACCCAATCGAAGAACTGCCGGATAGAGACTTGTACAGGGTTAAATAAGTTGAAGAATTTCCCGGCTGATTCAGGCTGCTTAGAGATATGCACCAATGACTCAGCAACATAATCAACCGGGATAATGTCAAGCAGCAACGCATGGTCAGGGTAGAATCCCATTGCCAGATAGCCTTTCAGGGATGCGACAAGATAATCATTCCCCTGTGCAGCGCCAGTACGAGTATGCCCAAGGATCAAACCGGGACGATAAATACTCACTGGCACCCCCCGATTACGGGCAATGTTAATGATCCCTTCTGATACCCACTTACTACCAGAATAACCGGAAGGATCACGTACGGTTTCACTCATTGCACGATCATCTTCCATAAATGGACGAGGTGATTCAGTCGCAAACAAGGCATTCACGGAAGAAACATAGTGGAAGTGTTTCAGGCGTGAAGTACAGGCAAATTCCAGTGCGGTTCTGGTGCCATCAACGTTAATACTTTTCAGTGCACTATAAGGATAAATGAAGTTAACCAACGCACCATTGTGATAAATCACGTCAACATCTTGCGCAAGTTTTTCCCAGGTTTCCGGCAACAGACCGAAACGAGGCTGCCCTAAATCTCCTATTACAAAATCTACGCGATCAAGCTCATTACCCACATCAATCTGGTAATTTACAAAACCAGCTTTGATCCTGTCACGCGCATGTTTTTCATCAGCAGCACGGCACAGACAGATAATTTGAGCCGAAGTCTGTTTCAGCAATTGTTCCAATAGATGCAAGCCAAGATATCCGGTAGCTCCCGTCAGCAATACAGTATCAGGCTTATACCAGTTTGCATGAGGTAAACCATCCGGGCGCACGCTCTCTTTCAGGTAAACGTCTTTTCTCAGTGTTTCTGCATGTTGCTGGATAAGCGCTTCACTGTGATAATTTTCTGCAAGTTGAGCAGGATTACTTTTATATACCTCGATCATTTCATCCAGAATAGCCGCAATTCTGGCAATAGTGGGTTCAACATAGATACCAGAAATGGGGACCCTGAGTGAGAATGCTTTTTCAATATGCTCCACCATGCGAGCAACCAAGATGGAATGCCCACCAATCTGGAAGAAATCATCCGTAATGCCAAAGCTGTCAACCGCCAACAACTCGCGCCAGATAGCATAAACCCGTTTTTCAGTTTCTGTCTGAGGCTGCACAATGTCATAGCTGGCATTTAGACGTTCTGCTACTTCTTCCAGACGCTTTCTATCCCGCTTACCGCTGCTTGTCAAAGGGATATAAGGGATACGATAATATTCAGTAGGTATCCAGGCTTCATGCAGACGTTCCCTTAATGCGACCTGAGTCTCCCGAACCCACTCATCCGGTAAAACCATATTAGGATCAAACAAGACGAATGCCTGTATTCTGGCAAGATCACCGCTTCCTGCCACACGGATGATGGCATCCTGAACACCGCTTTGTTTTCTCAATGCGATTTCTATTTCACCTAATTCGATGCGGTAACCACGTACTTTTACCTGATCATCCTGTCTTCCCATATAAATAAGAGAACCATCTTCAAGCATACGTGCCATATCACCGGTCAGATACGCCCTTCTACCCTTTTGTTTTACATCAGGAACATATCGTTTAGCGGTTTCAGTGGGATTATTGCGGTATCCTGCTGTCACCCCCAACCCACCAATCAGGATTTCTCCTACGGTTCCTTTAGGTACAGGACATAAATACTTATCCACAATTGTGATACTGGTGCCAGGGATTGGCCCACCTAATTGCACCTTATCCCCTTTTCTCATACAGAATGCTGTCGACCAGATTGTAGTTTCCGTCGGGCCATAAACATTCCATAAGGTTCCACCAGAAGCAGTCAGTTGATCTGCCAGATCCTGTGACAGAGCCTCTCCGCCACAGAGCATACTCATATCTGAGCGAGGCTTCCAGCCCGCATTCAAAGCCATTGACCAGGTGACTGGTGTTGCTTGAGCAAGTGTAAATTGAGGATCTGACAGTGTCTGAGACAACGCCATCGCATCACGTTGGGTATCGATTGATGTAATGTAGATGCTGCCGCCATGAACAACGGTCAACAGTAACTCCAGCAATGAAATGTCAAAAGAGAAAGTTGTCAGTGCAAGCATACGATCATTTTGATTGACTGACAGCAATTTCCCAAATGCACACAAACAGGCCGCCAGATTGTCATGCTGTACCTGTACAGCTTTTGGCAGCCCGGTAGAGCCGGATGTGAACATCACGTAGGCTGGATGATCACCTAACTCAGGCACATCAATACGTTCTGTTACTTTCCCAATAGTATTTGAAAGGAGTTCCAAAGGAATATGTGTTGATGCTTTCAGTCCCATGGAGACTGTATCATCAGAGACCAAAATACTTTCCGGTAAACTGGCGAGAATATCGTTCAAACGCTTTTCCGGCATCATGGTATTGAGAGGAATATATACCGCTCCAAGCTGCCAAGCCGCCAGCATAGTGATAAACCACGGAATACCTCTCTCGGCTGCAATAGCAACATTACTTCCCATTGTGACACCATGGCAACGCAAAACATTTGCTGCATTCATGACCCGTTTCTGTAATTCACCAAATGCCAGCGTTCCATGTTGATCTGAGACAGCAGTGTTATTTGGCATGGTTTTTGCCAATTTTGCTAATCGAGATGGTACATTATCAAACCATGGTTGGAGTTTATTTTCCATGTAACTGATATTATTGATATTAATATCAGGATTATTGGAGAATGAGGATTTTTGCCCAGTAAATGCTGTGTGTAATATTGCCTTGTGTGTGTAAGTATTCATAATGATGTTCTCATTCTATTCTCCATTTTATTTCATCATTTTTTATGACGAATGGAGATATTTATGCTGTTAGTCAATAAATTCCAGCTATTGTCCACATCAAGATCCTACAAATACCTTATGTTGACTTTAACTGAATTTAAAAAATAAACTTCAAAAAGTATCATAAAAATTTAATAACTAATTAATTAATATTTTTTACAATTTTTTATTAATTAAACAATCAACCCATAAATGGATAGTATTTTTATTAACGAATAGAGTGTATTACGCCTTATACACCACTTCATCGTATTGATATTATTGTGTTTTATTTATAAATAACTATTCATGTCTTCATGAAAACCCATCTCATGAATATGAATAACTATTTGTGGTAATATCTATTATTTCCAAGCAGGAATTCAAACATATTATTTGTAACTGTGTTATAAAAAACGCCAAGCATGTAAATAAAAATAACTCCCATAGCTAAACGAAGAAACACAACACAGAAACAGTGAACGACTGAAAATAATACAGACAGGAAATATTGCTATTAATTCATTTCTATATGTTTAAAAATTTTTATATTTTTGCAGATAATATCCATATGATTAAAGCGACATTTTAATTCCCTCAATAATAATAGTCCTTTATGTTCGAAAGAACATAAACGAACTAAAAGCGCTCAAAAATAACAAACAAACATCTTTAATTGTGACGTAAGTCACGATAATAAAAATAAAATATATTTCAAAAAATCCATAAATCGCTCAAAATTATAAACATTACGAAATTATATCTATATGTTAGCGATACCTCATAGAGGTATGACTCTGTTTTGGCTATCATTTCCTTCGATATAGAAAAAAATCAATTCGAATTTTCGTTTACTGCTTATCACTAGTAAGCTGTGGTGATTCGCTCATACTAGTTCATACTATTGGATATTAAATAGTCATGTGGAGACAAACATGTTAAGTATTTTCAAGCCGGCACCCCACAAGACCCGGCTACCTGCGCAAGAAATAGATCCATTCTATCGCCGCTTGCGCTGGCAAATTTTTATGGGGATTTTCTTTGGGTATGCTGCTTATTATTTGGTGAGGAAAAATTTTGCTCTGGCAATGCCGTACTTGGTAGAACAGGGCTTTTCCAGAGGTGATCTCGGTTTTGCTCTATCGGGTATTTCAATCGCATACGGTTTCTCGAAGTTCATTATGGGTTCCGTGTCCGATCGTTCCAACCCACGCGTCTTTCTACCAGCGGGTTTGATACTTGCAGCAGCCGTCATGTTATTTATGGGATTTGTGCCGTGGGCAACCTCAAGCATCACTATCATGTTTGCTCTGCTGTTCCTGTGCGGTTGGTTCCAGGGTATGGGATGGCCTCCTTGTGGTCGTACTATGGTTCACTGGTGGTCACAAAAAGAGCGTGGCAGGATTGTTTCTATCTGGAATTGTGCTCATAACGTTGGCGGTGGTTTGCCACCATTGCTATTCCTCCTAGGTATGGCATGGTTCAATGACTGGAAAGCAGCTCTCTATATGCCTGCGTTTGCAGCTATCCTGGTTGCCATGATCGTCTTCGCTCTGATGCGTGATACCCCACAATCCTGTGGTTTACCACCAATCGAAGAGTACAAAAACGACTATCCAACTGATTACACAGAAAAAGATGAAAAAGAACTGACTGCAAAAGAAATTTTCATGCAGTATGTTCTGCCTAACAAACTGCTGTGGATGATCGCAGTTGCCAACGTATTCGTTTACTTGCTGCGCTACGGTATTCTCGACTGGTCACCAACTTACCTGAAAGAAGTTAAGCACTTCGCACTGGACAAATCGTCCTGGGCTTACTTCCTGTATGAGTACGCAGGTATACCAGGTACGCTACTGTGCGGCTGGATGTCTGACAAAGTGTTCAAGGGCAATCGTGGTGCCACTGGCGTCTTCTTTATGACACTTGTTACCATCGCCACGATCATCTTCTGGACAAACCCGGCAGGTAATCCGACTGTTGATATGATCTGTATGCTGGTAATCGGCTTCCTGATTTACGGCCCTGTTATGCTGATAGGCCTGCATGCTCTTGAACTAGCTCCCAAAAAAGCAGCAGGTACTGCGGCTGGCTTTACCGGTCTGTTTGGCTATTTGGGTGGCTCGGTAGCAGCCAGCGCCATTGTCGGTTACACCGTTGACTTCACAGGCTGGGATGGCGGTTTTATGATCATGGTCGGTGGTAGCATCCTGTCCGTTATTCTATTGTTGTTTGTTATGATAAGTGAAAACAAACACAAGCAAGAAATGGCTCGCCAAGGTTAATAATATAACTGAAAGACGTTGATTAATAATCATATCATTCGCAGTACAATAAAGTTGTACTGCGATTTCATTAGCTATTAAACACTGTCTAATAGAAGAAATTACCACTATTCTATCTGCTTCCATTTTCGATATATTTGGGATTGAATAAGTTCAGAGTAAGTGGATCATAAAGATCTCATATTTTTCCTTACATTAACTAATATTAAATATTTCTTACTTTATCAGTGTCCGTTTACATAATTTAAAGTGACTATTTGATTATCATCTAAATACAAAAACACCAATTTCATCTTATGCTTCTGTTCCTTTAATAACAGATAGAACAGAGTTAGATATAAACAGAACCTGGAGAAAAATTTTTATGTCATAAAATTGTGACATACTACTGATAAAATCAATATTTAGGATTGTGTTATGTCTTTATTTTATATAAAAATTTGGCCTGAATGTTCCCTATTTCTCTGGCCTTCGACGAAAAATCAGTACAGTGGTAAGTAACATCATTTTTTATTCAAGATTTTCTATTAGAATAAATGGAGAGTTCCTATGCAAACCCCTATTAAGGCTATTATGGCTGGTATTCTGTTAGCATCATCAATGTCAGGTATTGCACATGCCGTAACAAATAAAATTGTTATCGCCCACCGTGGTGCCAGCGGTTATTTACCTGAACACACATTACCCGCCAAAGCAATGGCCTATGCGCAAGGGGCAGATTACCTTGAGCAAGATTTGGTTATGACTAAAGATGACCAACTTATTGTACTGCACGACCATTATCTTGATCGCGTAACGGATGTCGCAGAACGTTTTCCAAACCGTGCTCGTACTGACGGGCGCTATTATGCTATCGACTTTACCTTGCCAGAAATTAAGTCACTGAAATTCACTGAAGGTTTTGATATTAAAGATGGCAAAAAAGTACAAAGCTATCCTGGCCGTTTCCCAATGGGAAAATCGGATTTTCGTATTCACACTTTTCAGGAAGAACTGGAATTTATTCAAGGTCTGAACAAATCAACCGGAAAGGATATCGGTATTTATCCTGAGATCAAAGCGCCATGGTTCCATCGTCAGGAAGGAAAAGACATTACGACTAAGGTATTAGAAGTCCTGAAACAATATGGCTATACCAAAAAGAGCGATAAAGTCTATCTGCAATGTTTTGATGCCAATGAACTGAAACGCATCAAAAATGAGCTGGAACCCAAATTGGCAATGGACCTGAAACTTGTTCAGCTCATTGCTTACACTGACTGGAATGAAACCTACGAGCAAAAAACCGATGGCACGTGGCAGAACTACAGTTATGACTGGATGTTTAAACCGGGCGCAATGAAAGAAGTGGCAAAATATGCTGACGGTATTGGCCCTGATTACCATATGCTGATCGCCAGTGATTCTACACCAAACAACATTAAATTGACTGGCATGGTGAAAGAAGCTCACGCCAGCCATCTGGTAGTACATCCATACACTATCCGTATTGATCAACTGCCAAAATATGCCACCAGCGGAAATCAATTGTTTGATATCGTTTTTGACAAAGCGAATGTCGATGGGGCATTCACAGATTTCCCTGATTTAGCCGTGAAATTCCTGGAAAAACATCACGAACATAAGTAATCAATATCACAATGAACAAGGGGGACAACTTTAGTGCCCCCTTTATACTCAAAAAAACCAGGTTAAGAGATCCCTACTGGAAATGCGATCACCTCGCTAATTCTCTCTGCACCTAGTGCCAGCATAATCAGGCGATCAACTCCCAATGCAACTCCGGCACATTCCGGCATACCATGAGCCAATGCTTCAAGCAGGTACTCATCAATCGGATGTACAGGTAACCCCATTGCTTCACGTTTTCGGTTATCCTGTTCGAAACGCAGGCGCTGCTCTTTACTGTCTGTCAGTTCACAAAAACCGTTCGCTAATTCCATGCCCTTGAAATAAACTTCAAAGCGCTGGGCAACACGGTGATCTTCTTTACTAATTTCTGCCAGTGCTGCCTGGGATGCAGGGAAATGGTAGATAAATGTTGGCTTCTCAATCCCAATATGCGTTTCAACCCCCATGGTAAAAAGCAATTGCAACAAAGTATCCCGATCTTCTTCACGATCAGCGATATTGCTGAGATCAAGTTTTGCCGCGACTTCACGCAGTTTTTCCTTACTTGCAGTCAGAGGATCAACATCCAAATAACGAATAAATGCCTGCTGGTAAGAAAGAGATTCGGCACTTTCACAATCCAGAATTTGCTGCAATAGATCATCCACTTCATTCATCAAACGATACATATCGTAATGCGGACGATACCATTCCAGCATGGTAAATTCAGGATTATGGTGGCGCCCCGCTTCTTCATTACGAAAACTCTTTCCCATCTGATAAATAGAGCCGCTGCCTGCTGCTAGCAGACGTTTCATGTGATATTCAGGGCTGGACATCAGGTACATGGGCAAGCCATTCGCCGTACCAGGCCCGACAAATCGTGTCTGAAAAGGAACAAGATGGACATCAGTGACGGTCGCTTGACTCATGGTAGGTGTTTCAACCTCCAACACCCCACGATCTGCGAAAAAACGCCGTATTTCTGCCAGAATCTCTGATCTTTTCAATAGGTTGGCGATAGTGGCAGTTGGCTGCCAATCCGCGACTTCGTTCATGTTCCAATGACTCCAAGATAAAACAAAATGCGCAGTTTACCCGCATCCAGTCCGTCAGACAAATTTTCAACATTAAATTGGTGAACGATTATTCTCGGCAATACAAGTGACCAAAATCTCTCTCATCTCTGTTTAGAAGATAACAAAACATAAAAAATAAACTTTCATTTTAAATAGCTTTCCAAAATGATAAGACACCGCTTGACTCTTCGCGGCGCGAGGAGCCAGCTCTCACTAGCCTTAGTGACTCACTATTATGAAAAGGTATTTAATTTCATTGAATAATATGGACATCCATGTCCAAATGCTAGAATATTCTATTTGGATTTAAAGATAGTAGAAAGTAGAAAAATGTATCTTATCACCAAGGAGGAATTTCATCAGGTGGAGCATTCATAAAATCAGCATTAACACCTGAAATGTAACGATACCCTTCTGGGGAAATATGATTGGTAAGTTTTAATGATACAACAAATGGAGTATTTAAAGCTAACAATAATACGAAATATAATCCTACTCCTCCCATATCATGTTCAGGATATGCTAAATAATGTTTTTCAAAATAACGCCCATCGGAACCCGAAAAACAGACTTCAATATTACTAAATAAAACATTAGCCTTTAGTGCCTTAATGCTTACATTGTGCAAAACAGTTGAGTCATTATTGTTTAGTTGCCCCTATTTTTAACTGGCGATAAATTCCTATATAGAATAGAGATAAAAATATTGATCTATGATTATGCAATAATTTTCTCAGTCCTATTCAGTAGGATATATTACATTCCCTTTTTACCCTTCTAACCTTCGGATAAACATAAAATTGGGAACTTATTAAGTGTACCCCAAAGAAGATAAATTCTGATCAAAAGTTATATATAAAAGTTAGATGATGATTCTTGATATGTCAAAGAAAATATTTGAAATTGCTGATTCATGAAAAAATTACGCAATTCACATTATAAAAATAAAAAATATTTATATTTAATCCCATATTTTCATTTAAGAAACTCATATATAAAACTTACCCTAAAAATATAATTCGGACATACATTATTACTAAATGTCTTATTTGATTAGGTATTTTTTCTCAGTTAATATTCTGCCTGATAATTTTTCAAAAAAATAAAATCGTCATTAATTACAGTAATGTGTTTATATCTTACTTTTATCAAAAAATTTGATAAATTATCTTTCATCATCGCATACATCATGTCAACAAGTAAAAAACCTGTCTCAGATCACGTTTTACAGGGAAAATCACACAAAATACGCATTTATATCAAATTTACCCCCGACGCTATTCGCTATAATTAAACCATACAAAAAATAACAGATAGTGAACCTCTCTCGTTAAAATATAGAAAATCACTCATAACATCATTACGAATAATGCATTGATAAATAATAATAAATATCACTTCAGCATAGCAAAAATAAAGAAACAGATGAGTAATAACACACTGGTTCCTTTAACTGATTTTTGATTTATTTAGTTTGAACCCACACTTAAACAATGGAGAAGTACAGTGCAAACCTTCAATGCTGATCTAGTAATTATCGGAGCCGGTGGCGCAGGTCTACGGGCAGCTATCGCTGCGGCTGAAGCTAATCCCCAACTTAAAATTGCCCTGATTTCCAAAGTGTATCCTATGCGCAGCCACACCGTCGCCGCAGAAGGTGGATCAGCCGCTGTCACTCAAGCTCATGACTCTTATGATTTTCATTTCAATGACACAGTGTCTGGTGGCGATTGGCTATGTGAACAGGATGTGGTTGAGTATTTTGTCAAACATTGTCCAACGGAAATGATTCAGTTGGAGCAATGGGGCTGCCCATGGAGCCGTAAGGAAGATGGCTCTATCAATGTTCGTCGTTTTGGCGGCATGAAAATTGAACGCACATGGTTTGCTGCCGATAAAACCGGCTTTCACATGCTGCATACACTCTTTCAAACCTCGCTCAAATATCCTCAAATCCAGCGTTTTGATGAGCATTTTGTCCTCGATATTTTGGTTGATGAAGGTCAAGCACGTGGCTTAGTCGCCTTGAATATGATGGAAGGAAGCAAAGTTCAAATTCGCGCAAATGCGGTCATTATAGCTACTGGCGGTGCCGGACGTGTATACCGCTACAACACCAATGGTGGCATTGTGACAGGCGATGGTATGGGTATGGCTTTCCGCCACGGTATTCCATTGCGTGATATGGAATTTGTACAGTATCACCCAACCGGTTTACCAGGATCAGGGATCCTAATGACCGAAGGCTGCCGGGGTGAGGGCGGGATCCTGGTTAACAAAAATGGCTATCGTTATCTACAGGATTACGGTTTGGGGCCAGAAACTCCACTCGGCTATCCCGAAAACAAATATATGGAACTGGGACCACGCGACAAAGTTTCGCAGGCATTTTGGCATGAATGGCGAGCAGGCCGAACCATTGCAACACCACGTGGTGATGTTGTGCATCTGGATCTGCGTCATTTGGGTGAGAAAAAATTACTCGAACGTTTGCCATTTATCTGTGAATTAGCCAAATCCTATGTTGGTGTAGATCCTGTCAAAGAACCTATCCCCGTAAGACCAACGGCGCACTACACGATGGGCGGAATCGAAACCAATCAACAATGTGAAACCCGTATCAAGGGACTGTTTGCCATTGGGGAGTGCTCTTCTGTCGGGTTGCATGGTGCAAACCGTCTCGGCTCTAACTCACTGGCAGAATTGGTGGTCTTTGGCCGTCTGGCGGGTGAAGAGGCTATCAAACGTGCTCAAGAAGCTACACCAGCTAATGAAAAAGCACTGGATGCGCAAGCTTACGATATTGAAGCTAAACTCAATACACTGCTGAATCAGAAAGGGAACGAAAGTTGGGCAAAAATTCGCGATGAACTGGGGACTTCAATGGAAGAAGGGTGCGGTATCTATCGTACTCCTGAGTTAATGCAGAAGACGATTGATAAGATTGCTGAACTGAAAGCGCGTTTTAAACACATCCAAATCAGTGACCGCTCCAGTGTATTCAATACTGATCTGCTCTATACCATTGAACTGGGATTTGGGCTGGATGTCGCTGAATGTATGGCTCACTCAGCCATGAACCGTAAAGAGTCCCGCGGTGCTCACCAGCGCCTTGATACAGGCTGTACAGAACGTGATGATGAAAACTTCCTGAAACATACCTTGGCTTTCTATAACCCGGAAGGTGCCCCACATTTGGAATACAGTGATGTGAAGATCACTAAATCCCAACCAGCAAAACGGGTCTATGGTGGTGAAGCAGCAGCACAAGAGAAAAAACAGAAGGAGCAAGCGAATGACTGAGATGAAAAAACTGAAAATGGAAGTCATGCGCTATAACCCGGAAATCGATAATGAGCCATATTTTGCCACTTACGAAGTGCCTTACGATGAGCAGACTTCTCTGTTGGATGCCTTAGGTTATATTAAAGATAATCTGGCTCCTGATCTGTCTTACCGCTGGTCTTGCCGTATGGCAATCTGTGGTTCCTGCGGCATGATGGTGAATCGTGTACCAAAACTGGCCTGTAAGATTTTCCTGCGTGATTATCCGCAAGGTTTGAAGGTTGAAGCATTAGGGAATTTCCCGATTGAACGGGATTTAGTTGTGGATATGACGCACTTTATTGAGAGTCTGGAAGCGATCAAACCTTATATCATCGGCAATGAGCGCAAACCCTCTGATGGCCCGAATGTACAAACTCCGGCACAGATGGCGAAGTATCATCAATTCTCCGGTTGTATCAACTGTGGCCTGTGCTACGCAGCTTGCCCGCAGTTTGGCCTAAATCCTGAGTTTATCGGCCCTGCCGCAGTCACACTGGCGCACCGCTATAATCTTGATAATCGAGATCACGGCCAAAAAGAGCGTATGCCACAGATCAACAGCGATAATGGCGTCTGGTCTTGTACGTTCGTCGGTTATTGCTCTGAGGTTTGTCCAAAGCATGTTGATCCAGCGGGTGCAATTCAACAAAGCAAAGCAGAAAGTGCCAAAGATTTCATTATCTCTATGCTGAAACCATAATAAGGGAGAAAAGAATAATGGCAACAAAACGTAAACCTTATGTACGTGGCATGGAGCCTAATTGGTGGCATAAACTGGGATTCTATCGATTCTATATGTTGCGTGAAGGGACAGCTATTCCTACTGTTTGGTTCAGTCTCTTAGTGCTTTATGGCCTGTTTGCTTTGAAAAGTGGCCCCGAAAATTGGGCGGAGTTTGTCTCTTTTTTGCAGAATCCGCTGATATTACTGATTAATGTTATCACCCTGCTGGCTTCATTATTGCACACCAAAACATGGTTTGAGCTGGCTCCTAAGGCGCTCAATATCATTGTCAAAAGTGAAAAAATGCCACCAGGACCGATTGTCAAACTACTGTGGGCAACCACTATCATTGCTAGTGCCGTGGTTCTCGGTGTCGCACTGCTCTAACCCCAAGGAGGATCTGATGAATCAAGTACCAAAACGTTCCAATGAACCGATTTTCTGGGGCCTGTTTGGGGCAGGTGGTATGTGGAGTGCCACTGTTGGGCCTGCAATTATCCTGCTACTGGGTATTTTGCTGCCATTGGGACTGGCACCGGAAGCGCTTTCTTATGAACGTATTCTGACATTTTGCCAGAGTTTTATTGGCCGTATCTTTTTGCTGCTGATGATCAGCCTGCCACTATGGTGTGGTTTACACCGTATTCATCACGGTATGCACGATCTGAAAATCCATATTCCCGCCAGTCAATGGGTGTTTTATGGTACAGCCGCGATTCTGACTGTGGTTGCCTTGATTGGGATTTTTACGCTGTAAGCGCGCTAATTTTAGCAAGCTATCCTGGAAAAAGTCTGCGGATAAACCGCAGACTTTTTTACTAAAAATTAAGGCATTTTCTTTAAAACTTATAAGAAATAGTAGCTTTATAAGCGCGACCTTTCTCTTCTTGCCCTTTATAAACATTCAGATAGTAAGACTGTTCGTTGTAACGTTTATCGAAGATATTATCGATACCAAGCTGGATTTCTGTGTTTTTAAATGAGCCAGTTTTCGGAGCCCAGGAAATATACACGTCACTGACGCCATAGCCTGATTTATGTACATTTACAACCTGACCACTATCTACCCCCTTCGCGTCTACTGACCGGACAAATCGGGAATTCCAACCGAGTTCAATGTCGGTTTTATCAAACAAGTAACTTCCTCCAATGGTGAAAGAATCACCAATGGTTGGTGTGAATTCTAATCTTCTGTCAAACAACTCATTACCTTGCATAATTTTATTATTCGCTTTGGCATAAGTCGCTCTTAAGGACAAATTATCCAGTTTATATTTGGCCGCTAATTCAAACCCTTCCAATCTGGATTTTGGGATGTTGTGTAGCGCTCTTTTCGCTAAAGTCGTAGACAGGTTTTTGAAATTGGTCTGGAATACTTTACCAATTACAGTAAATGAGTCGTTTTCAGCAAAAACACTAGGATATGTTCCCGCTACGCCAGTTTCTAAGTTGTACCCTGTTGTAGTTTTCAAGTTAGCATTGTGATTGCTTGGCCCCAGACCAATCTCTTTGCCTAATGGCCCTCTGAAAAGTTCGGTATAATTGGCAAATAATGTGGTTGACGCGCCAAGTTCATATTTCAAACCAAGTGCTTTTGAGAAACGAGCGTAAGTTCTCTCAAAAGGTTCATGGTTTTTATTAACAGTGTTGTATTTGTAATGATCCCATCTGACACCTGGTATGATATGGAAATCAGCAAATTGAATATCATCTTCCAAATAAATAGATGATGACTTTCCTGTTTCTACTGCTTTTTTGTGTACATTTTCTGATACATCAGTGTATGCCATTCTGGTATCAAAATATTCATACCCATAAGTTAAAACATGGGATAATTTCTGGGTATCAAAATTAGAGACATTACGCGCCCTAATGCCTTGGGTTTCAACAATACTGTCAAATCCTTTTCCAGGCCCACCGACTTCCCTCATATGATTGAAATTTTGTTCTGTGTGATAGGCAGAAATTTTTAAATCAATGAAGTCATTATCGACTGGTACATATCTGTAAGTAAGATTATAAGCATCACGCTCTAAAGCGTACGCTCCTTTTTTCCCTTTATTGATGTCCGAGCCAAAATTCAATCTGAAATTAGTATCCGCATCATTCTGATAATGTTCTTTTGATACACTGATGTACTGATCATCAGTCAGATTGAATTTCGCTTTTAATAAGTAATTGACCAGCTTCCCATCGGTAGGGATTGAATCTCTTCCGCGGCTATCTCGGCCCGATTCAGCATCATTTATATTACGATGGTTAAAGTAGCCTAATAAATCAACGGCTCCCACTCTGCCATAAGTTGCTAAAGATTGTTGGAACTCAGAGCCATTACTGACATAACTTAATTTACCTTTTGTACCAAATAATTGGCCCGGCTCTAATAAATCACCAGCATCAACGGTTTCAAATTTTAATGCACCGCCAAGGGCTCCAGTATCATAGGTAATACTATTAGTACCAACGCTGATATCAATTTGCTTCAGCATTTCAGGGTCTATACCGTAGTTCCCCGCATGATGGAAGTGATATCCCTCTTGCCGTGCACCATCAACCGTTACGTTGATGAACTGATCATCCATGCCACGGATTTTAAAACGCTGTCCTAAAGCGCTGGGGTGACCCGCTTGAACACCCGGTACATTCTTTAAAATCTCACCGACACTTTGTGCTTGTCTGACTTTAATTTCGTTACGGTTGACTTTTCCACTCTCTTGTTCTGCATTGTTACCTGCAATAACAACGAGTGTATCGCCAGTTGCCGTTGATTTTTTGATTGGTCCTTCGGTGTTTGCTAGTGCGTTAGTAGAAATAGCCACTGTCAACATTGATGCTGACATCAAAGGAACACACAGGCCACTTTTAGCCAAGCTTGCGTAAATTTTGGTAATTTTAGACATACATTTTTCAGTTAAAACATGATTGATAATTATTATTATTTATATTTCTATAGTAAATGTAAATAACCTTAAGTGACTATCGTTTATTTTAATTATTTGAATCCGGTATCAGGTCCCAATAAATTCTACTATTCTTGGCTCTTAGCGAAGATTTGTTGACGATCTGAGTTCACAAAAGCAGGTTTATTTATTGAATAGATGAAGAAGTTGATGGCGATAAAGAGCCTGAATGAAAATTTGTCGGATACTCAGGAACAACAAGATATCAATTGAATCTCCTTCAGTTTCCTATAACACCCGATATCCTCGATTAATATCCAAGCGTTCCTAAGCAAACACGCCTAAATCTAACAAATTCACATTAAAACCATAACGCGCGGGATTTTCATCTCAAAGCTCAAAACGGGTATAAATCTATACCCGTTGGCTTGTTAGATAAAATATTAATACTCTATTCTGGCCAAAATTTTGTCTGCATCCTGATAATTCCCGGCCTGAGCGCAGAATGTGATTCTCCCTGAACAATGTGCACGGATCTGTACTTCCATTTTCATGGCTTCCATTACGGCAATTACATCACCTTCATTAACGTTCTCCCCTTCCTGCACCAACCAAGAATGCAGGATGCCGGAAATAGGTGCCTTTACCTGACGGGGATCTTGCAACGTTTTTTGCTTTGCTGCTATTGGCTGAGAAGATTGCTTCTCATTGACAGACGCTAACTTTGCTAAACCTGCCAATAGATCTGATGACAAGCCCAATTCATGCCTGCGACCATCAATTTCAATATATGTGCGGGTGATATACTTATCCTCAGCAGGGATTTGACGCAGCGAAGCTTCCAGTTCATCGGCAAAATCTGTTTCAATCCAACGGGTATGAACATTGAAATTATCTCCTGAGACAAAATCAGAATGTTCAATTACAGCTCGGTGGAAAGGTAAAACTGATGCTACTCCACTGATTTTAAATTCTTGTAATGCCCGACGGGCACGAGCAAGAGCCTGCTCACGCGTTGTTCCTGTGACAATCAGTTTCGCCATCAATGAATCAAAAGTGGCGGGGATTGTAGAACCACTCATTACACCAGAGTCCAGACGAATACCGGGACCAGAAGGTGGGAGAAACTCTGTGATAACGCCGGCTGTGGGTAAAAAACCTTTTCCTGCATCTTCCGCATTGATGCGAAATTCAAACGAATGTCCTCTTGGTGCAGGTGTTTCTTGGATGCTTAACGGATAACCTTCTGCAATCCTCAACTGTTCAATAACCAAATCAATCCCTGTTGTTTCTTCCGTAACAGGGTGCTCAACTTGTAAGCGAGTATTCACTTCTAAAAAAGAGAGCGTACCATCAGTACTAAGTAAAAATTCGACCGTCCCCGCTCCGATATAATTGGTTGCTGCACAAATCGCTTTTGCCGCTTCATGAATACGTTCTCGTTGCTGCTGAGTTAAAAAGGGAGCCGGAGCTTCTTCTACCAGTTTCTGATTCCGACGCTGCAAGGAACAATCACGGGTGCCAAGTACAACGATATTACCGTATTTATCTGCAATCACTTGCGCTTCAATATGACGCGGTTTATTCAGGAACTGTTCGATAAAACATTCCCCTCGCCCAAAAGCGGTTGTTGCTTCACGTACTGCGGCATAGTAAAGTTCTTCAACTTCATCTCGTCGCCAGGCCACTTTCAAACCACGACCTCCACCACCAAATGCGGCTTTAATGGCAATCGGTAAACCATGTTCCTCTGCAAAAGCAATAACTTCCTGCACATCTTTGACAGGCTCTGTGGTTCCTATCACCAAAGGAGCACCCACTTGCCGGGCAATTTTACGTGCCTTAACTTTATTTCCCAATTCGTCAATTGTGTCAGGATTAGGGCCAATCCAAATCAATCCTGCGTCGATCACAGCACGGGCAAATTCAGCTCGCTCAGACAAAAAACCGTATCCGGGATGGATCATCGTTGCCTGCGCTTGCTTTGCAATTTCCAGTAAGCGTGGAATATTAAGATAGGTTTCTGTGGATCTGTTTCCTGCTAAAGCGTACGCTTCATCTGCTAATTGTACGTGTTGTGCATCGATATCAGAATCCGCATAAATAGCTATCGTCTGTATGCCATAGTCACGACAAGCACGAATGATGCGAACAGCAATCTCACCACGATTGGCAATCAATACTTTATTTGTAGTCTTTTTCACATTGTTAACAGTAGGATCCATTGCTGCTATTTACTCCCCTGGATTTCGTGGAATTGATTGATAGGATTAAATTGAATTTTGCTATTGATCGGGATCTGACCTGCAAGATCAAGGTGATAATGTGCTACAGAAGCAATAACAGGATATCCACCTGTCACAGGATGATCTGCCAGAAACAATATTGGCTGCCCATTAGCCGGAATTTGTATCGCACCACTGCAAGTTCCTTCACTTGGTAACTCTTCGTGCTTAATACGTGATAGTGCGTACTCACCATTTAGCCTCAAACCAACCCTGTTGGATTGTGGAGTGATCTGCCAGATTTGGTTTCGTAACAAATCAATTGATGTCTGCTCAAACCAGTCAGTACGAGGGCCGAGGAAGATATCTAATACCACAACGTCATCTTTATTTGGCATTACGAATGCAGGTGTTTCAGAAACAGATACCGCTACACAATGAGATGTATCTCCTATGATGAGTCTATCGTCAGGTTTTAGTGGTACAGGGCCAATACCAGACAGCGTGTCAAATGAACGACTGCCCAGCACTTCAGGAACAATAAAACCACCTCTGACAGCCAGATAAGAACGCATTCCCGCATTGGGTATTTCCAATGTGATTTCATCTCCATCGTTTAAATCAATAGGTTGGTAAGTATTTACATGCAAAATTTCCCCTTGCGGGGTTTTGATCTGAATTGGACATAAAGCCCCGGTAACCCCAATAATTATTTTCCCTCGGGCGACAGCTTTAATCCCCCTTGTACTATTTCCAAGCATACTTGATCAGAAGAGTTACCAACGATACGGTTTGCACTACGCAAAGCACTTTTATCCATAGCACCAGATGCCGATATCCCCAACCCTGATTTTCCCAAACGTCCTAAATCCTGGAATAACGTTTGTAGCCCGACAGATAATATCTCCAAAGAACAAAAAATTCCCTCTGGAGACATTTCAGTAAAAGTTTCACCAGGAATAGACGATTTTTCAGGTAAACTTACCGTTACAATACCTCGTTCAACATTTCGGAAACTGACACGATTACCCGGTTGTAATAAAGCAGGTTCAGGGCGCAAAAGATCCCACATGCGTTCATTCGTAATACCAATCAGTTGCCAACCACCGGGACTTGCCTGAGGATAAATGCCACTAAACTCCCCCGCTAAGGCAACTGTACCTGCGGGAATACGTGTTCTTGGTGTTTTGCGACGTGGAATATTCCATTGTGCAATATCCGAAACCAAGTAAGCAAAACCAGGCGCAAATCCAGTAAAAGCCACCATATATTCATTTTCAGTGTGTTGGCGTATAACGTCCTGTACTGAAGTTCCCAATATTTCAGCAACAGTGGCTAAGTCTTCACCGTTATAGCACACAGGGATCTCAATCTGTTTTCCACTCACATAGCGGTATGTTTGCAGACTTCGGTTCTGAATCTCATCTACCAATTGATAAACTGAGATTGTCATTGGGTGAAAACGGATCATTAAAGTTTTCGCCGCCGGAATAATCTCTTCAATCCCGGAGAGCGGTGTCATATTCAGCGAATCAAACAACATCAGTGTTTCTGTCAATCCGCTGAGTTCAACCATAATGGAATTAAAATTAACAGGTAAAAAACGCAAGGCTATCTCCTGAAATCATTAATCTATGTGGTTATGAATGGATAAATGATCGAATGGTGATCCCTGCCTGTTGCAAGACAGTTTTTATTTGTCTGGCCATATCCAGCGCCCCTAAGCTATCACCATGTACACAAATAGAATCTGCTTCAATAGGGGTGAATTTTCCATCAATAGATTCTACTCCTCCCTCTGTCACTAACTGCAACATACGCTGTGCAACATAGTTAGCATCATGCAATACAGCACCTTCTTCACGACGGGAAACCAATTCTCCTTTCGATGTATAGGCACGATCTGCAAAGGCCTCAGAGATAGTTTTCAGACCTTTTTTTTGCGCCAGCCGGAGGATATTTGAGCCAGCCAATCCCATCAATGCAAGATTTGGGTTAATCGCCAATATGCCCTCAATAACCGCAAGCCCCTGCTGTTTATCATTAGCTATCGTGTTATAAAGCGCACCGTGTGGTTTTACATAACTGATTGTTGTTCCTATTGATGTAGCCAGTCCTTGTAAAGCACCAATCTGATAAATCACATCTGCGGTAAGTTCATTGCTGGCGAGATCCATATTACGACGGCCAAAACCAACTAAATCAGGATAAGAAACATGGGCCCCAATAACGATCTGATTTTCCTTCGCTAATTTCAGAGTCCGCAAAATTCCTGCCGGATCACCTGCGTGAAAACCACAGGCAACATTTGCACTGCTGACAATCCCCAGCATTTCTTCATCATTTCCCATCCTCCACTGACCAAAACTCTCACCGAGATCGCTATTTAAATCGATTACATTCATCATATTGTTAAATCATCATTGTAATATTGTTGAACAATAGATAATTTCTGACGAGAAAATAATCAAACAAAATTGGTATATATAGTGTAAAAATCCAACAGAGATCACTTTATTCATATTCCCGACCGAATTCTCAAGCACGTAATATTGAGGTAAACAATATTGAAATACACAATCTTAGGATTAGGATGAAAAGAATAATGTTATGTTATTTTAGGCAAATAATCGTAACTTGCTGGTTATTCAAGAATATGTGAAGATTAACTTTTGAACACCAAAGGCACTTTTCTCAGCGATACCCAATGGATAACTATGAAAAGAGAGAGTTCTCCTCAAATTTTGAGTAAGAAAATTGCAGAAATCATAAGAAATAAACTGGTTATCGGAGAATTATTACCCGGACAACGTTTATCAGAAGCAATCCTAAGTGAACAACTTGAAATTTCACGCAATACTTTACGGGAAGTATTCCGCACTCTTACTCAAGAAGGGTTATTAAAACATCAACCCAATCGTGGTGTGTTTGTAGCAACACCTGATATTGCGTCAATTATTGATATCTATCGAGTCAGGAAACTGATTGAATGCCAAGCACTTGCACAAGCATACCCTATGCATCCTGCTGTTACCAAAATGCGGGAAGCAGTAGCAAATGCCCAGCAATGTCAAAACCAGCAAGATTGGGTCAGAGTTGGTACTGCCAATATGCGTTTCCATGCTGCTATCGTAGAACTAACCGACAGTGAAAGATTAATAACATTCTACCGCAATATTTCGGCAGAACTTCGTTTAGCTTTTGGCCTTTTGAATGAACCAGAACTGTTATACGCTCCTTATGTCGATAAGAATGCATATATTCTAGAGCTTCTGGATTCAGGTCAGACAGAACTAGCAGCGCAGAAAATGGAAGTTTATCTGGATTTATCAGAAAGAACCGTACTGGCTGCTTATTCTCGCAAAAATAACGGATAAGAACTGAAAAAATAAACGATTATCCCAAACGCAAAAAAGCCATCCGGTTAAGGATGGCTTCTCTGTCAAATTGATGTCTGGCAGTGCCCTACTCTCGCATGGGGAGACCCCACACTACCATCGGCGCAACGGCGTTTCACTGCTGAGTTCGGCATGGGGTCAGGTGGGACCACCGCGCTATTGCCGCCAGACAAATCCTGTGTTCAATCCCGAACAAGCTGACGCCCCGTTTCAGGGCGCTCTTTTATCTGAAACCTGCGCTTTCTTCTCTCTCAAAACCCGCAAAACCCCTTCGGTGTTGTCAGGTTAAGCCGCACGGTACATTAGTACTGGTTAGCTCAACGTCTCGCAACGCTTACACACCCAGCCTATCCACGTCCTGGTCTCGGACGGCCCTTCAGTATCCTCAAGGGATAAGGGAAGACTCATCTCAAGGCAAGTTTCCCGCTTAGATGCTTTCAGCGGTTATCTCTTCCGCACTTAGCTACCGGGCAGTGCCATTGGCATGACAACCCGGACACCAGTGGTGCGTCCACTCCGGTCCTCTCGTACTAGGAGCAGCCCCTTTCAATCTTCCAGCGCCCACGGCAGATAGGGACCGAACTGTCTCACGACGTTCTAAACCCAGCTCGCGTACCACTTTAAATGGCGAACAGCCATACCCTTGGGACCTACTTCAGCCCCAGGATGTGATGAGCCGACATCGAGGTGCCAAACACCGCCGTCGATATGAACTCTTGGGCGGTATCAGCCTGTTATCCCCGGAGTACCTTTTATCCGTTGAGCGATGGCCCTTCCATACAGAACCACCGGATCACTAAGACCTACTTTCGTACCTGCTCGCGCCGTCACGCTCGCAGTCAAGCCAGCTTATGCCTTTGCACTAACCTCACGATGTCCGACCGTGATTAGCTGACCTTCGTGCTCCTCCGTTACGCTTTGGGAGGAGACCGCCCCAGTCAAACTACCCACCAGACACTGTCCGCAACCCGGATAACGGGCCGGCGTTAGAACATCAAACATTCAAGGGTGGTATTTCAAGGATGGCTCCGTGCAGACTGGCGTCCACACTTCACTGCCTCCCACCTATCCTACACATCAAGGCTCCATGTTCAGTGTCAAGCTATAGTAAAGGTTCACGGGGTCTTTCCGTCTTGCCGCGGGTACACTGCATCTTCACAGCGAGTTCAATTTCACTGAGTCTCGGGTGGAGACAGCCTGGCCATCATTACGCCATTCGTGCAGGTCGGAACTTACCCGACAAGGAATTTCGCTACCTTAGGACCGTTATAGTTACGGCCGCCGTTTACTGGGGCTTCGATCAAGAGCGTCTCCTTACGGATAACCCCATCAATTAACCTTCCAGCACCGGGCAGGCGTCACACCGTATACGTCCACTTTCGTGTTTGCACAGTGCTGTGTTTTTATTAAACAGTTGCAGCCAGCTGGTATCTGCGGCTGGCTTTGGCTCCGGGCGCCTGTCCCTTCACCTAATGCCAGCGTGCCTTCTCCCGAAGTTACGGCACCATTTTGCCTAGTTCCTTCACCCGAGTTCTCTCAAGCGCCTGAGTATTCTCTACCTGACCACCTGTGTCGGTTTGGGGTACGATTCACTGTTACCTGATGCTTAGAGGCTTTTCCTGGAAGCCGGGCATCTGTCACTTCAGCACCGTAGTGCCTCGTCATCACGCCTCAGTGTTACAGATAACCGGATTTGCCAGGTTATCCCACCTACACGCTTAAACCGGGACGACCGTCGCCCGGATGACATAGCCTTCTCCGTCCCCCCTTCGCAGTAACACCGAGTACAGGAATATTAACCTGTTGCCCATCGACTACGCTGTTCAGCCTCGCCTTAGGGGTCGACTCACCCTGCCCCGATTAACGTTGGACAGGAACCCTTGGTCTTCCGGCGAGCGGGTTTTTCACCCGCTTTATCGTTACTTATGTCAGCATTCGCACTTCTGATACCTCCAGCAAACCTCACGGTTCACCTTCAGCGGCTTACAGAACGCTCCCCTACCCAGCAACATTAATATGTCGCTGCCGCAGCTTCGGTGCCTGGTTTAGCCCCGTTACATCTTCCGCGCAGGCCGACTCGACCAGTGAGCTATTACGCTTTCTTTAAATGATGGCTGCTTCTAAGCCAACATCCTGGCTGTCTGAGCCTTCCCACTTCGTTTCCCACTTAACCAGGACTTGGGGACCTTAGCTGGCGGTCTGGGTTGTTTCCCTCTTCACGACGGACGTTAGCACCCGCCGTGTGTCTCCCGTGATAACATTCTCCGGTATTCGCAGTTTGCATCGGGTTGGTAAGTCGGGATGACCCCCTAGCCGAAACAGTGCTCTACCCCCGGAGATGAGTTCACGAGGCGCTACCTAAATAGCTTTCGGGGAGAACCAGCTATCTCCCGGTTTGATTGGCCTTTCACCCCCAGCCACAAGTCATCCGCTAATTTTTCAACATTAGTCGGTTCGGTCCTCCAGTTAGTGTTACCCAACCTTCAACCTGCCCATGGCTAGATCACCGGGTTTCGGGTCTATACCCTGCAACTTCGCGCCCCGTTAAGACTCGGTTTCCCTGCGGCTCCCCTAAACGGTTAACCTTGCTACAGAATATAAGTCGCTGACCCATTATACAAAAGGTACGCAGTCACACCCGAAGGTGCTCCCACTGCTTGTACGTACACGGTTTCAGGTTCTCTTTCACTCCCCTCGCCGGGGTTCTTTTCGCCTTTCCCTCACGGTACTGGTTCACTATCGGTCAGTCAGGAGTATTTAGCCTTGGAGGATGGTCCCCCCCTGTTCAGACAGGATACCACGTGTCCCGCCCTACTCGTCGAGCTCACACTGCCAGCGTCTTCGGATACGGGGCTGTCACCCTTTACTGCCGGCCTTTCCAGACCGTTCTCCTGACGCTGACACTGCTGATCGCTCTGGGCTCCTCCCCGTTCGCTCGCCGCTACTGGGGGAATCTCGGTTGATTTCTTTTCCTCGGGGTACTGAGATGTTTCAGCTGCCTAGGCATCCACCGTGTACGCTTAGTCGCTTAACCTCACAACCCGAAGAAGTCTTCGGACTGGAGTTTTGAGAGACTCCTCAATAGTTGTCATTTGACATCTACTGAGTGTTTCAAATTTTCAGCTTGTTCCAGATTGTTAAAGAGCTGGTATTGCTAAACCGGCTTTCAAGCCCGCTTTCTGAACAATACCGTTGCTGGCGCCGCGGGATCACCCGGCGCCTGAGTGCAAAGTGGCGTCCCCTAGGGGATTCTATAGCCCCATTTATCACGTTACCGGCTTGCCGCCAAAAAAAAATTGGCCTGAGTCCTAGGACTGAGGCTCTAGACGAAGGGGACTTCAGGGGTGCGCTTAACCACCTGAGCTACAAGCCTGCCGATACGTCTCTTTCATTCATCAGACAATCTGTGTGAACACTCACAGTTCACCCTCATAGGTTAAGGAGGTGATCCAACCGCAGGTTCCCCTACGGTTACCTTGTTACGACTTCACCCCAGTCATGAATCACAAAGTGGTCAGCGCCCTCCCGCAGGTTAAGCTACCGACTTCTTTTGCCACCCACTCCCATGGTGTGACGGGCGGTGTGTACAAGGCCCGGGAACGTATTCACCGTAGCATGCTGATCTACGATTACTAGCGATTCCGACTTCATGGAGTCGAGTTGCAGACTCCAATCCGGACTACGACAGACTTTATGAGGTCCGCTTGCTCTCGCGAGGTCGCTTCTCTTTGTATCCGCCATTGTAGCACGTGTGTAGCCCTACTCGTCAGGGCCATGATGACTTGACGTCATCCCCACCTTCCTCCGGTTTATCACCGGCAGTCTCCCTTGAGTTCCCACCCTAACGTGCTGGCAACAAAGGATAAGGGTTGCGCTCGTTGCGGGACTTAACCCAACATTTCACAACACGAGCTGACGACAGCCATGCAGCACCTGTCTCAGCGCTCCCGAAGGCACGCCTCTGTCTCCAAAGGCTTCGCTGGATGTCAAGAGTAGGTAAGGTTCTTCGCGTTGCATCGAATT
This sequence comes from Xenorhabdus siamensis, assembly GCF_037996745.1. NCBI lineage: Bacteria > Pseudomonadati > Pseudomonadota > Gammaproteobacteria > Enterobacterales > Morganellaceae > Xenorhabdus > Xenorhabdus siamensis. Next base: position 14,285 of record NZ_JBBMXE010000009.1, on the reverse strand, counting down.
AAACCACATGCTCCACCGCTTGTGCGGGCCCCCGTCAATTCATTTGAGTTTTAATCTTGCGACCGTACTCCCCAGGCGGTCGATTTAACGCGTTAGCTCCGGAAGCCACACCTCAGGGGCACAGCCTCCAAATCGACATCGTTTACGGCGTGGACTACCAGGGTATCTAATCCTGTTTGCTCCCCACGCTTTCGCACCTGAGCGTCAGTCTTCGTCCAGGGGGCCGCCTTCGCCACCGGTATTCCTCCACATCTCTACGCATTTCACCGCTACACGTGGAATTCTACCCCCCTCTACGAGACTCTAGCCCACCAGTCTTAGATGCCATTCCCAGGTTAAGCCCGGGGATTTCACATCTAACTTAATGGACCGCCTGCGTGCGCTTTACGCCCAGTAATTCCGATTAACGCTTGCACCCTCCGTATTACCGCGGCTGCTGGCACGGAGTTAGCCGGTGCTTCTTCTGCGGGTAACGTCAATCGCAAAGTGTATTCAACTTCACGCCTTCCTCCCCGCTGAAAGTACTTTACAACCCGAAGGCCTTCTTCATACACGCGGCATGGCTGCATCAGGCTGCCGCCCATTGTGCAATATTCCCCACTGCTGCCTCCCGTAGGAGTCTGGGCCGTGTCTCAGTCCCAGTGTGGCTGGTCATCCTCTCAGACCAGCTAGGGATCGTCGCCTAGGTGAGCCCTTACCCCACCTACTAGCTAATCCCATCTGGGTTCATCCGATGGCGTGAGGCCCGAAGGTCCCCCACTTTGCTCCCCAGAGGTTATGCGGTATTAGCCACCGTTTCCAGTGGTTATCCCCCTCCATCGGGCAGATCCCCAGACATTACTCACCCGTCCGCCGCTCGCCGGCAGGAAAGCACGCTTTCCCCCGCTGCCGCCCGACTTGCATGTGTTAGGCCTGCCGCCAGCGTTCAATCTGAGCCATGATCAAACTCTTCAATTCAAAGTTTGCTGCTCAAAGAATTAAACTGTTAGTTCGTAATGAATTAACTGTTCAGTCACTCTTCAAGACTTAATCTTTTTGCCTTTCGGCTTTCGACGGTGTCTTGCGAGTGCCCACACAGATTGTCTGATTAATTTGTTAAAGAGCATGGGCAGAAGTTATCTCTCTTCTTGCCTGAGGTGGTGTATCTTACGCCTTCCTCTCAGCGTGTCAAGCCTTTATTTTCGTGGCTTTCAGCTCTTGTCACGTTGATTCATTTGTGTGTTCATCGTGACAACGGAGGCGCATTATAGGGACTTTTATGATAGTGGCAACAGTTATTTTAAAAAAAATAACTCAATCGACCATTTATTACTCAAAACAAGCCTTTTAGATAAGTTTTTGACCTAACAAACGAAAAAAGAGGTGATTTTTTCACCTCTTTTTTCATATTTGTAAGATTTTTTATATTGCTTAACGACTTTACTACTCAACAATTGTCTATAAAAATAACTACCTATAGAACATCACAAAGCGAATTGAGTAAAAAAATATTATTGTCTTGCAATAATATGATCATTTTCCAAATCTAATGTGACCAATTTACCTGGCATCAATTTCCCTGAAAGGATCTGCTGAGCCAGCGGATTTTCAATCTCTTGCTGGATAGCCCGTTTTAATGGGCGCGCTCCATATACCGGATCAAAACCAGCGTCACTCAGTTTTTCCAAAGCTGATAGAGTCATTGTGACTTGATAGCCACGTTCTTCCAAACGTTTATATAGACGCTGTAATTGGATATTCGCAATAGATTTCAAATGTTCTTTTCCTAGTGGATGGAATACAACAACTTCATCAACTCGGTTAATGAACTCAGGTCTAAAATGGCGACCAACTATCTCCATCACCATATCTTTCATTCCTACATAATCCAGTGCACCAAAATGCTCCTGAATCATGTCTGAACCTAAGTTAGAGGTCATAATTACAACGGTATTACGAAAATCTACTGTTCTTCCTTGACCATCAGTCAAGCGACCATCATCCAAGACTTGTAACAAGATATTGAAAACATCTGGATGAGCTTTTTCAACTTCATCTAATAAAATGACAGAGTAAGGACGACGGCGCACTGCTTCTGTCAGATATCCCCCTTCTTCATACCCAACATACCCAGGAGGAGCACCCACTAATCTTGAAACGGCATGCTTTTCCATAAATTCAGACATGTCGATACGTACCATTGCATCGTCACTATCAAACAGGAAATTAGCCAACGCCTTACACAACTCAGTTTTACCAACCCCTGTTGGCCCTAAGAACATGAAAGAACCTATCGGGCGGTTTGGATCAGATAGACCAGCACGGCTACGTCGAATTGCATTCGACACAGCATCAACGGCCTCATTTTGCCCAATGACACGTTTGTGTAATTCATGTTCCATGCGCAATAACTTATCTTTTTCACTTTCCAACATCCTGGATACAGGGATTCCCGTCCAGCGAGCAAGAATTTCAGCAATTTCAGTATCAGTAACTTTATTACGCAGCAATCTCATTGGATGACTTTCTGCTGTGGTCGCAGCAGTAAGAAGTTTTTCCAATTCGGGAATTTTTCCGTACTGAATTTCTGACATTTTTGCCAAGTCACCGCTACGACGGGCTTTTTCTAACTCAATACGTGCATTTTCTAATTCAGCCTTGATGTTTTGAGTACCGGTAAGCTCGGCTTTTTCTGCTTTCCACTCTTCTTCCAGCTCAGAATATTCTCGTTCTTTTTCCGCCAGCTCTTCATTCAACATATCCAAACGCTTTCTACTGGCATCATCCGATTCTTTTTTTAAAGCCTGCTGCTCAAGTTTTAACTGAATAATTCGACGTTCCAGACGATCTAATGCCTCTGGCTTAGAATCCATCTGCATACGCAGACTGGCTCCAGCTTCATCAATTAAGTCAATCGCTTTGTCAGGTAACATACGATCAGAAATATAACGATGAGATAATGTCGCCGCAGCAACAATTGCTGGATCAGTTATTTGAACATGGTGGTGCAACTCATAACGCTCTTTAAGGCCACGTAAAATAGCAATAGTGTCCTCAACAGTAGGCTCCGCAACATAAACTTTCTGGAAGCGGCGTTCTAAAGCTGCATCTTTCTCAATGTACTGACGATATTCATCTAATGTTGTCGCACCAACACAGTGCAATTCCCCTCGTGCCAGTGCGGGTTTCAGCATGTTGCCAGCGTCCATAGCACCATCAGCTTTACCTGCACCTACCATCGTATGTAATTCATCAATGAACAGAATGACCGAACCTTCCTGTTTAGCGAGATCATTCAAAACACCTTTCAAACGCTCTTCAAATTCGCCACGATATTTAGCCCCCGCCAACAATGCTCCCATATCAAGAGACAGTACACGTTTGTTTTTCAGTCCTTCAGGAACTTCACCATTAACAATACGTTGTGCCAACCCTTCAACGATAGCTGTTTTCCCAACCCCAGGTTCACCGATCAGCACAGGATTATTCTTGGTTCGACGTTGTAATACCTGAATTGTTCGACGAATCTCTTCGTCACGTCCTATCACGGGATCTAACTTACCTTGTTCAGCCCGTTCAGTTAGATCAATTGTGTATTTTTTCAGTGCCTGACGTTGATCTTCGGCACCTTGGTCATTGACTTTTTCACCACCACGTATCTTTTCTATGGCCTTAGTGATTTTATCTTTAGTTGCTCCCGCGGCTTTCAATATGTCACTTAATGTGCCACGCTCTTCTAACGCTGCAAGAACAAAGAGTTCAGAAGAAATAAAATTATCACCTGCTTTTTGAGCAAGCTTGTCGCACAGATTTAAATAACGTCCTAACTCATTAGATAGTTGCACATCACCGCCACTACCTTCCACTTTCGGAAATTTATCCAAAGCTAGGTTAAGCCGATCATTCAAGTGACTCGTATCAATCCCTGCGGACATTAATAAAGGACGAACGGAGCCTCCCTCCTGGTTAAGCAATGTGCTCATCAAATGGACAGGTTCAATGAATTGATTATCACGCCCTAATGCGAGAGATTGGGCGTCAGCGAGAGCAAGCTGGAATTTATTAGTAAGACGATCCAGACGCATAACACCTCCAATACTGGTCAGAATTTGCTACTGGAGATTAAATAAGGTCATTCCTTAAATATTCAAGGTATTCTGAAAAGTTAATTGGAGACTTTATGCTATGCACCAAAGATCGTCCTGCGAGATAGGTTATCTCAACCAGATTAAAGTTGCCATACGTCCGGTGATACCATCACGACGATAAGAAAAAAAGTTCTTCTCCTCGGAAACCGTACAAACAGTGCCCCCAAAAACTTCATTTATTCCAATAGACTGCAACTTTAATCTAGCCAGTAAATAGATATTTGCCAAAAATTTAACACCATAAGGTGTAAAGGCTTGTTCCAGATTTGGATTGGTTGCTATAAAGGCATCCATTACCTCACGCCCGACTTCAAATTTTTCAGGGCCAATCGCTGGCCCCAACCATGCACAGATCATGTCAGGTTTTGCACTAAAGTGAGCTACTGTATTTTCCAGCACCCCGGCACATAATCCACGCCAGCCTGCATGAGCTGCTGCAACCTCATCTCCATTACTGGAACAAAAAAGCACAGGCAAGCAATCTGCTGTCATTACAGCACAAACCTGCCCTGCTCTATTTGTGTAAACAGCATCAGCCCGATTGTCTTCCACTAATTGATCATCCAATCTGATGACACGCGTTCCATGTACCTGATTCAACCAGATAGGTTGCTGTGGCAGATGAGCATATTCAACCAAGAGTTCTCTGTTCTTCTCTACACATTCAGGGTCATCCCCAACGTGGCCACCCAAATTCAGTCCATCATAAGGGGGCAGGCTGATACCTCCCGTCCGGGTTGTACTACATGCACAAACGCTTTCAGGTTGTGCCCAGTCAGGAAATATTAGTGGTGCCATTGCCTACCAATCCATCTCGTCTTTGAAAGTTTCAGCATCTACCTTCATTACATCAATAAGTCTAACCATGTCATCCGGTAACGCTGCGTGCCATTCCATTTCAATACCTGTTATTGGATGATAAAGACGTAGCATAGTGGCATGCAATGCTTGACGATCAAAGTTGCGCATCACTTCGCGAAATTCTTCAGAAGCCCCTTTCAGAGGACGAGGCCGACCGCCATATAGCGGGTCACCAACCAGTGGATGTTTAATATGGGTCATATGCACACGGATTTGGTGTGTTCTGCCTGTCTCCAGACGCAAGCGCAAACGGGTATGTGCCCGGAAATGCTCCATGATTCGGTAGTGAGTCACCGCTGGTTTGCCCATTGGATGAACAGCCATATGCGTCCGTTTTGTTGGGTGACGGGATATCGGTTCCTCCACTATTCCACCCGCAGTCATATGTCCCAAAGCGATAGCTTCGTATTCACGGGTAATTTCACGCAATTGCAGAGATTCCACTAAACGAGTCTGCGCTGGTACTGTTTTTGCGACAACCATCAGACCCGTAGTATCTTTATCAAGGCGATGCACGATGCCAGCACGGGGAACATCTGCAATTTCAGGATAACGATATAGCAGAGCATTCAATATTGTGCCATCAGGGTTCCCAGCACCAGGATGTACAACCAAGTCACGTGGTTTATTAATCACCAGAATATCGTCATCTTCATAGACAACATTCAGTTCAATATTTTGTGGCTCCCAACGAGTATCCTCTTCAATAATAGCATCAATGGAAATTTCTTCGCCGCCCAGTACTTTTTCTTTTGGCTTATTAATCAATTTGCCATTAACCTGAACTCTGTCATGCAAAATCCACTCTTTTATCCGTGATCTTGAATAATCAGGGAACAATTCAGCCAGAGCTTGATCTAAACGTTGACCAAGCTGAGATTCAGCGACTGTTGTATTAAGTCGTATTTGTTGTGCCATATATAATTTCTATATTTTACGTTGAGTTTTGACGGCGAGGCCGTTTCATTTAAAATAGTATGCTATTGTAACTCTATCTTTTGCCGGGAGCTTCACGGATAATCCTTCGCGGATAGTCTCCCAGAAAACAATCAGAGGGTAATCAACACGTGATGATTCGCATGAAATATCTGGTGGCTTCGGCCACATTGAGCCTAGTTTTATCTGGATGCTCCAGCAACAAAGAGACTGTTCCTGATATCCCGCCATCTCAAATTTATTCAAATGGGCAGGAAAAACTACAAAACGGTAACTATAAATTGGCTATTAAGCAATTGGAATCCCTTGATAACCGATATCCTTTCGGGCCGTATTCTCAACAGGTTCAGCTTGACTTGATCTATTCTTATTATAAATCAGCGGAATTTCCTCTAGCGCTTGCATCTGCTGAACGTTTCATGCGTCTGAATCCAACCCATCCTAATATCGACTACGTACTATATATGCGGGCTCTGGTGTTACAAGCGATGGATGATAATCTCTTGCAGGATTTTTTGGGGATTGACCGTTCAGACCGTGATCCTGAAAATGCGCGGGCGGCTTTCCGCGATTTCAAACAGTTAGTGCGCTACTATCCTAACAGTCAATATGCTGCAGATGCTTATAAGCGTTTAATTTTCCTCAAAGAGCGTTTAGCTAAACATGAGCTTGCAGTTGTGCAATATTATACTAAACGCGGTGCTTATGTGGCAGTTGTCAATCGTGCAGAACAAATGTTACGTGATTATCCCGATGCTCATTCAACCAGAGAATCGCTGCCTTACATGGAGAAAGCATATAAAGCATTAGGGCTGAAAACCGAAGCAGATAAAGTCGCAGCATTAATTGCAGCTAATCCGGTATAGAGTTTCAAAAAAACATCAAATAACAAAAACAGCAGTTAGCAGTTATATGTATAGCTGCTGTTTTTTAGCATCATTACCCAATGAAACCAATTTAAATTCTGGAATTGTTAACTGAGTTGATAATACCATAACTAATCGATAATGACGCATAACGCTTCTCTTAGCAACAAGTATTACCCATATCTTCACGGTGAATCACAGTTTCATCAATCCACTTCTAAATCGACTAATAAAAGTGATTTAGATCATTCTTTTTCCGCAAAAGAGCGTTATGCTGAAACTATCGAAGACGGAGTAACATAAAGAGGTAACTATATGTTAGTAAACATTACCAGCAAACAAATGGAAATTACCCCCGCAATTCGTAGCCATGTAGAAGACCGTCTAAACAAGTTGAATAAATGGCAAGTTAATCTAATCAATCCACATATTGTACTTTCAAAAGAACCCCAAGGATTCTTGGTTGATGCCACAATCGGCACACCAAATGGTACATTAGTTGCCAGTGCCAAACATGAAGATATGTATGCAGCTATTAATGAGTTGCTGACAAAATTAGAACGCCAACTTAATAAAGTTCAGCATAAAGGAGAAGCTCGACGAGCAGATCATAGTGTGAAAGAGTCCAATCTTAATTTAGAGATGTAACTACCATTTTTTCTTAGCGCGCTCAATGAGCGCGTTTTTACTGACTTTATCCCTCTTCAATGCCCAATGAGTTTCAAGATATAACTCATAAAACTGCAACTTAAAAAAACAACGGGTATGTTGACATACCTCACCAAATAGGTTAATTAAAGAACATTATTCACTTTGCAAAAATAAGATACATACAGACGATATGCTTGCTACCTTGTTCTTCTCCTTTTTCTTTTTTGCCTTCCCATAAGGAGGTTTTTCGTTTTAAAAATAAAAAGAAGACGAACAGAAAAACCTCCCTATCGATGGGAGGTTTTTTATTTTATAGGCCACAACTTATATACCCAATAGACTTAATTCTATAATTTGAAAGATAAAAATTATTTCTATAATAAAAATGTCAGGAATATACTATGGAACGAGATTTAATTTACCTTCGTCAAGAAATTAGCGATATTGATGCAAATTTACTGGATCTACTCGCAAGACGCCGACAATTGGCCAGTGACATTGCACAAACCAAACTTCTCGATCATCGCCCGATACGAGATAAAAACCGGGAACGGGAACTACTGGATGTGTTAATCAATAAAGGTAAATCTCGAGGGTTAGACGGATTTTATATTACCCGCTTGTTCCAAATGATCATTGAAGATTCTGTACTAACACAACAAGCATTGTTACAACAGCATCTGAACCAAACACCTTATGATACCGCCCGGATTACCTTTCTTGGTCCCAGAGGCTCTTATTCTCACCTTGCCGCTCGCCAATTTTCAGCACGCCATTTCAATCAATTAATTGAATGTAGCTGCCACAAATTTGCAGACATCTTTTCATTAGTGGAACTTGGTCAAGCGGATTACGGTATTCTGCCTCTCGAAAATACCAGTACCGGAGCAATCAATGATGTGTATGATCTATTACAGTACACCCCATTGTCTCTGGTCGGGGAGATCACTTTGCCTATCAACCACTGTTTACTGGTTGCCCAAAAAAGTGATACTTCGAAAATAAAAACGGTATACAGCCATTCCCAACCTTTCCAACAATGCAGCCAATACCTCAATCAATTTCCAGACTGGAATATCGTCTATTGTGAAAGTACAGCTACTGCTATGCAGAAAGTAACCGAATTGAATTCCCCAGAAGTAGCAGCATTGGGAAGTGAAGCCGGAGGAGCGCTTTATGGTCTACAGGTTTTAGAAAATAATCTGGCAAACCAACAAAACAACAGCACTCGGTTTATTGTTATCGCCCAAAAGCCTATTGAAGTATCAGATCAGGTTCCTGCTAAAACAACTTTTATCATGTACACAAGACAACAGGCAGGAGCTCTGGTCGATGCACTCATTATCTTAAAAAAACACGATATTATTATGAGTAAATTGGAGTCACGCCCAATAAGCGGTAAGCCGTGGGAAGAGATGTTTTATATTGATGTTCAGGCCAATTTGCGTTCTATGGAAATGCAACAAGCGCTTAAGGAACTATCTGAAATTACTCGCTTCTTGAAAGTATTGGGGTGCTATCCCTCAGAAAACGTGATCCCAATAAATCCATTCTAAGATAGAAAACCGGGTGGCAACATCCGGTCTCCTTTCTCTATATTCAAGCTATTATACTCGGCTATCATTGGCTTGTTGTAAAAGCGTTCTACTTTCTTTCATAAATCGAATGGCCTCATCACCAAACCATTCACTTACTTGATTAAAACTCGTAATAAATGCTGTTTTGTCCTTATTCTCCAATAATTCCAAGGCTTGCCCGAAGCTCTGGTGATAACGACGTATCACCTCAATATTTTCAGGACTGGACATAATAATATCAGCATATAATTGCGGATCTTGCGCAAATAACCGTCCAACCATGGCGAGTTCCAACCGATAAATAGGTGAAGACAGTGATAATAATTGCTGCAAGTCGATCTTTTCTTGTACAAGATGTCGGCCATAAGAAAACGTCGTGAAGTGACGTAATGCTTGAATAAAACTCATATTTTTATCATGCTGTTCCGCACTGATTTTATGTAATCGTGCACCCCACACCGATATTTGTTCCAAAAACCATTGATATGATTCTGGTTGGCATCCATCACAGTAAACAACAACCTGTTTAGCAAAACTTCCCACATCAGGCCCAAACATCGGGTGTAATCCCAAAACTGGTCCTTTATGCACATCAAGCATAGCCTGAAGGGGTTTCCGTTTAATAGAAGCCAAATCTACCAAGATACATTGTTTTGGCAAGGGTGGTAAACGGTGGATAATCGCTTCAGTTAAATGGATTGGTACGCTGATGATGACCATACCAGCATCAACTAATATATGATCAGCCTGATCCCAATCATCTGCCTCAAGGATCCGAACCTCATAACCAGACAAGGTCAGCAAGCGATTGAATAACCTTCCCATCTTCCCAGAACCACCAACAATAACGATAGGCCCCATTTGAAGGTTGAGCTTTTTAAATCCCTTATCATTTTCACTGGCATAGGATTCCCGCATAATACGGCGCAGAATATCTTCAATTAAGTCTGGAGAGATCCCCAATGTTTCTGCTTCTTGACGGCGAGAAGCCAACATGCTTGCCTCCCGTTCAGGTGCATAAATCGGCAAGCCAAGTTGACTCTTAATTTCTCCCACTTCCGCTACCAGAGCCATGCGCTTAGCCAGTAAGCTCAATAGAGCCTTATCTACCTCATCAATTTGCTCCCGCAATTGAGATAATTCTGCTGCCATATCAATTATCCTGCCTGTTGCATCATTATGTTACGTTTTGATAAGTGAGGTTTGATTTGCCGATGTAACTTTCTTAATAACTGTTCAGTCATTTGCCAACTGATACAAGCATCAGTTACTGAAACCCCATATCGCATTTCAGAACGAGGTAATTCTGAAGACTGATTCCCTTCATTAATATGGCTTTCCAACATAATACCAATAATGGATTGATTTCCAGCCATAATCTGCTCAGCAACAGAATCAACCACGACGCTTTGGCGGCGAAAATCTTTATTAGAATTCCCATGACTACAATCAATCATCAGTGATGGCACCAACCCCGCCTCAATCATCTGATTTTCACATTCACATACATGTTCAGGGCTGTAATTAGGTTCTACCCCACCACGCAAGATTACATGGCCGTTCGGATTACCCTGAGTTTGTAGCAGACAAACTTGGCCTGACTGATTTATTCCCATAAAGCGATGTGGCATAGCTGCGGCTTTCATGGCGTTAATGGCCGTATTTAAATTACCGTCAGTGCCATTTTTAAAACCTACTGATACAGATAACCCTGAGGCCATCTCACGATGAGTCTGGGATTCTGTTGTTCTTGCTCCGATTGCTGACCAGCTAAAAAGATCGCCCAAATATTGAGGGTTATTAGGATCAAGCGCTTCATTTGCCAATGGCAATCCCATTTCTACTAAGTTCAGTAATAAACGGCGGGCGATATGTAACCCGGCATCCATATCAAACGATCCATCCATATAAGGATCACTAATTAAACCTTTCCAACCAACTGTGGTGCGGGGTTTTTCAAAATAGACACGCATAACAATATACAGGCAATCACTTAGTTCGGCAGAAAGTGATTTCAAGCGATGAGCATAATCAAGGGCAGCTTCTACATCATGAATGGAACACGGGCCGCATACTACCAACAAACGGGGATCATTGTGATGGATGATATTAGCAATAGTATTACGTGCGTTTGTAATGGCATGCCTATCGCTGCTACTCAATGGATATTTTTGCTTCAGCTCTTCTGGTGTAATAAGAATCTGTTCATCAAGAATATGAATGTTATTAAGCGCATCTTTTTGCATGATCATTTTTCATACCTGTTTTTGTTTGTCTGTTTAACGTTGGTTTTAATGTTTGGCAAATAACATACCATGCTTCGTAAAGATTACAATCCAATTGTTTATATCTTTTTACGAAAATGTAAAATTAATTTTACACAATATTGATCTCGTAATTAAAATTAATAAATATATTAATAATTTCAATATATTTTAATTTTCACAATAAATATATTAGATAGCATTAATGTTAACAATGAGATCATAAAATTTTATAATATCACTTACAATGGAAATATTTTATTTACCATTCATAATTTATTTATAAGAAAGATAAATTACTTTAAAAATCATATGATAAAAATAAGATCTCAATCCCATTTTTATATTTGGATTTTCATAATATTAATATGTGTTTTTTGTGTTGGTTTGAAACTATAAAACAACACTTATAAAGAATAGTTGAATAACACTGCTTAAAGCGGCTGAATTATCAACTTTTATTTCTTACTCATTTATTAAGGACAGATATGATAACGCTGCAATTTGCCATAATAATTATATGCTTATTGATAGGTACGCGTTATGCGGGCATGGGATTGGGGCTGATCAGTGGTATCGGACTTTTTATACTAACATTTGTTTTTGGATTGGAACCAGGTAAGCCCCCAGTTGACGTGATGCTCACTATTCTTGCAGTTATCGGTTGTGCATCCGTGTTGCAAACTGCCGGTGGGCTAAACGTCATGATGCAATGTGCTGAACGTCTTCTTCGCCGCCATCCGCAGCATATTACTATCCTGGCTCCATTAACGACATGGATGTTAACGTTCCTCTGTGGTACTGGTCATGTAGTCTATACCATGTTTCCGATCATCGGTGATATTGCCTTAAAAAAAAGGATACGCCCTGAACGTCCAATGGCTGTTGCTTCTGTTGCCTCTCAGATGGCAATCACAGCTTCTCCTGTTTCTGTTGCTGTTGTTTCTTTAGTGTCAATTATTGCTGCCAGTCATGGTATTGGACGTTCTTACGGAATCTTAGAAATTCTGGCAGTTTCAATTCCTGCATCACTGACAGGAGTAATACTTGCTGCACTATGGAGTTTGCGTCGTGGCAAAAATTTGGATAAGGATGAAGAATTCCAAGAGAAAATCAAAGATCCCAAACAACGTGAGTTTATCTATGGCAGTTCAGAAACCTTATTAGATCAAGTATTTCCTAAACAAGCGTACAGAGCAACCTGGATCTTCTTCGCCGCAATTGCAGTGGTAGTATTATTTGGTGCATTTACAGAATTACGCCCTTCTTTTGAAATCAAAGGAGAATTAAAACCGCTTTCCATGAATCTGGTCATCCAGATGATGATGCTAATTGCTGGTTCTATTATTTTAATGACATGTAAGGTTAAAACCAGTGAAATCGCCAATAGCGCTGTGTTTAAAGCAGGAATGGTTGCAATCTTCTCGGTCTTTGGTGTGGCATGGATGAGTGATACGTTTTTCCACACCCATTTAGGCGAGCTGAAGCTGGTATTAGAAGATGTCGTACAAGCAAACCCCTGGACTTATGCGTTAGTATTGTTCCTGGTATCAAAGTTGGTTAACAGCCAAGCCGCAGCTTTAACTGCAATCGCGCCAATGGGATTACAACTTGGTGTTGATTCTAAACTTTTAATCGCATTCTTCCCGGCAGCCTACGGCTATTTTGTTTTACCTACCTACCCAAGTGATCTGGCATGTATTGGGTTTGACCGCTCTGGGACAACAAAGATCGGAAAATTTATCATCAATCATAGTTTCCTTGTTCCGGGCTTGATCGGTGTTTGCAGTGCTTGTGCTGTGGGGTATATTTTAGTAAGTACCTTTATGTAATCTGCTCTGTGTGCTCATAACATCAAAAAGTTCACAAAAATATCTTGTTAATTGCGGGCTATTTATTTTTCTGCAAAAAACCGGATAGTAAAAAGGCCGGAAAATTCCCTGTCTCTTGATCACATCTATAGCTCAAGAGACTGTGCAAGCAAGTAACCCTCAAGGAGGGTTTGTAATATGAACCATCCTTCCCATAGCCTTTCCCATCCTACTCAACCATTACGTTTTGAATCGTACCAACCTGCAAGCTTGCCGAGGTTAATATAGGCCCAGTAGAGGCTTGGGGCTTTCTTCGGTGGTTTCGATTTGTTTTGCTTTGACCACAGTAAGTTCCACGCTAGCGGACTCAGGATCATTTCACAGCTCTGCTTTTCTGCTTCCTCTTTATTAAGCCCCAGATAGCGCAATTGATGAAGACGGACTGCAATAAACGCGAGTATCACTACCATGCGTTCTAAATTCTCTTTGCTTTGCATGCGTAACTCTTCAACCTGAGTGCCACCGCTTTTCCACGCTTTGTGAAATTCTTCAATCAGCCACCGTTTTTCGTAGTAATCGAGAATACGCTGGGCATCTTCTTTTGTTTTCACGGGTTCTGAGGTCAGAATGTGCCAGCTCAAGCCATCATGATTTCCCGTTTCTTGACAACCGACATAGTACAGTGGGACGCCGTCACCGGTTTTATTCGCCGGGATTTTTACGGTCACCGCCGCATAACGCACTTCGCAGTGTGCATCACGCGCTTTTCGCCCGCCTTTTTGCCTCACTTGAACCGTTCTCGTATCCGCATACACCAAGGCGCCACTGTAATGATAAAGCTTGTCGCTGCTTTCTTCTATGCAACGGCTTTGCATAGAGCGAACGACAAAGCGCTGATGATTTGAGACCTTATAGGTCAGGTACTCGATAATGTCTGCTTCCCGGTCACAGACCGAGATAACTTTTCGCATGTCAGCACCGAGGCGGGCTTCCATTGCGCGTGAAGCCCGTTCCCATTTATAGCTTTCTTTGTCTTTATAAGCTCTGCTCGCATGATATTGATTTTGCCCGTAAGCCTGAAGGTCTCGGGTCCAACGTGCCTGCTCAATGAGTCCAACGACCTGTTGCTTATCAGGTGCAAAAAGCAGAACGGAATGCGCATGCATCCCTCTGGAATACTTATTGGGGTCAT